>NZ_JANION010000248.1:0-28912 GCF_024610815.1 Mixta sp. | reverse complement strand
GCTCTCGGCATCAGGCTGTAGCGCCTGCCATGCAAGTCGGTTGCTGGTCAAAGTAATCGTATTTGTCTTGTATTAATGAAAAGCGCGATTATACAGCTTTTCAGGTTGTTACGCACGGCAGAGATCTCACCGATTCTGAATGAAAGCGGGAGCCTGCGAAGCTGGCGTTACGCCTTTCTCTGTCTCAAGAAAGAAAAAAACTGTTATTCTTAGTTTGTTACCTGCGCATGATGAGATTCCGATGAAATATCAGCAGCTGGAAAACCTTGAAAGCGGATGGAAATGGAAATACCTGGTGAAAAAGCACCGGGAGGGTGAACCGATCACCCGATACGTGGAAATCAGCGCCGCCCAGGAAGCCGTTAAAGCGTTGCTGGCCATGGAAAGCCATCCGATAGACGTGCTGAAATGGATTGAACAACATATCAATCCGGCACTGGAAAATCGTATGAAGCAGACGATCCGCGCACGGCGTAAACGCCATTTTAACGCTGAGCATCAGCATACGCGTAAAAAATCCATCGACCTGGAATATCTGGTATGGCAAAGGCTGGCGGGGCTGGCGCAGCGCCGCAGCAGCACGCTGTCTGAAACTATCGTCCAGCTTATTGAAGATGCAGAGCGTAAAGAGAAATATGCCAGCCAGATGTCTTCGTTACGACAGGACTTGCAGGCGATTCTGGGAAAGGATGACGTCAGTTAATTCTTGGGCCTTCATTCAGTTATACCTCGCTTTTTACTGTTTTTCACCCATAAAAAAACCCCGCCTGAGCGGGGTTTTTTAACGTATTACTTAAGCCTGCGGCTGAGTAACAACGTCTTTCAGACCTTTAACTTCGATTTCTACGCGACGGTCCGGACCCAGGCAGTCGATCAGGGCGTTACGGCCTTTCACGCTGTCACAGGTGTTGCCGGTAACCGGGTTAGATTCACCCATGCCACGTGCAGAGATCTTGTCAGCCGGGATACCTTTAGATACCAGGTAGTCAACCACGGACTGAGCGCGTTTCTCAGACAGTTTCTGGTTGTACTGCTCTGAACCGATGCGGTCAGTGTAGCCCAGAACAACAACGGAACCGTCTTTCGGATCCATTGAGCTCAGCTGAGAGTACAGCTGATCCAGCGCCTGCTGGCCTTCGCCTTTCAGGGTCGCTTTGTTGAAGTTGAACAGCACGTCTGATTTCAGAGTGAAGTGCTTGGTTTCAACAACCGGAGCCGGAGCCGGGGTCGGAGCAACAACCGGAGCAGCCGCGTCATCCTGACCGAAACGGTAGGACAGGCCCAGGCTCAGCATGGCGTTGTCAGGACGGGTGCCAACGGTACCAGCGTCACCGATGTTGTTAACCCACTGGTAGTCCAGGCGAGTCGCCCAGTTTTTGTTCAGCGCATACTCAACACCTACAGCAGCCAGCGGAGAAACGCCGGTGTCGTGGTCGTTGCGGCTGATGTTGGTGCCTACAACGTGCTGAGTGGAGTCAGCGCGCCATACCATGCCACCCAGACGGGTGTACACGTCCAGATCATCCATAATCGGGTAGCTCAGTTTCGCTGCCAGCTGGATGCCCTGTGCTTTAAAAGCGCCGTTTACTGCATCGCCTTTGTTCGGCATACGGCCGAGCCAGTCGTAACCCAGCTCGAAGCCCAGATAAGGATTAGCCTGATAACCAACGAATGCACCAGCGCCCAGCTGGCTTTCGTGAGTCGGGCCATCGTTATTTACATAGTTGTTACCGTAGTAACCAGTATCGTGATACTGAGACCAGCCCAGTTTAGCACCGGTGTACCAGGTGTCATCTTTCGGAGCGGCCTGCGCTACGGTAGCGAAGCCAGCCAGTGCCACTGCAATTGCGATAGCTGTCTTTTTCATTTTTTGCGCCTCGTTATCATCCAAATAGGCAAGGAGCTTAAAACTAAGCTCTTGGTTGTAATCCTTCGCCGGGTCCTTTTGCTCGATTATTACTCTACCGGAAAACGGAGGTTATTGAGCACCCTGGCGAGATAAAGTCTACAACGTGGCGAGAAACTTACAAGTAAGATGTGAGCCCGGTCTGCAAAAAAAGGATGTTTCATACACAAAATTTAACATCCAACACGGTTTTTAGCGGCAAAAAAAGGCTTATCTGACGCGGCGAAAGCAAGGCTCAGCCGCGTCAGAGTAGAATCAGCGGGTTATCAGAGAGAACTGCCTGTTTTTAGCTGAGATTTATCTTATATTTACTTAATGATACAAAGTTGAGTGAATTTTCAGCCGGTTTTTTTGTCCGTCAAGTGACGAAGCGACCGATTGGGGACGCATAATCAGTCCAAGCGCCTGACCGACAGAAGCCGCTTCTTCGAGCTGACGACGCTCACTTTCACTAATATCCTTCGTAATCCATCCAAGCACTACGCTGTAATTACCCGTTTGCAGCGCTTTTACCATCGCCTCCACTGTACTGAAACCCTGATGGTAGGACATTTGCATCATCTTATTCAGCGGCAGGCCCGATGATTTCAGCCAGTGTCGACTGATCTTCTGGGGCGGCGTTAACCAAAGCTGCCAGCGCGCCTGAGTGCCGAGTTGCTGTAAGAGCGGCAGCAGCAGCAGTTGCGTCAGGCCAGGTTGCGCTTCACTGTAGCTCAGTTCGCTAATCCAACCGGTTGTCAGCGTTGATGAAGACAGCGCAACGCGCGAATGGCCAGCCAGAGAAGAAGAGGCAAAAGAGGACTTCAGTAAATGAGTACGCATGATTATCAGCTCACGTGGTTACTGTATGGATATACAGTAATGCGATGGCGGGTTAAGATCAACCTCAATTTTTGAAAACGTCTCGCACTTTTAATATGCAAATAGATGAAAGCTGATTTAGCAATTGAACCATTAATCAGAATTGCCTATGTTTTTAGCTGATACAAAACAGGGGGTTAGTCACAGTTTCTTAAGGAAAAGGAGCCACGTATGAATTCGCATCAACGGATTGCCCAGTCAAAAGCGCAGCTGGCGGCATTAGGGAATATTACCGTTCGTTCTCAGTTTGGCGGTTACAGCCTGGCGGTAGAAAAGGTGGTATTCGCATTAATTACCGAGGGAGAGCTTTATTTGCGCGCCAGTGACACGATGGCCAGCTACCTCAGTAAACAGTCGCTACCGCCACTGGTAATTAATAAAAAAGGGATGCCGGTGACGCTGCACTATTACCGCATTGATGACGTGGTGTGGAACGATCAGCCGCTGCTGATAAAACTGTCAAAGTCAGCGCTGGCGTTGGCGCGACGACAGAAAAATGAACGGCAGAACAACCTGCGCGTTAAAGATTTGCCCAATATGGGCATTCGCATGGAAATATTACTGCGGGAAATCGGCATCGACAGCGTTCATGCTTTGCGCGAGGCGGGCGCAAAAGACTGCTGGCTACGTCTGCGCGCCCTTAATCAGTCTCTGGGGCTGAACTGCTTGCTGGCTCTGCAGGGCGCCATATCTGGACGTCACCAGGCGGCGCTGCCTGCAGAGGTGAAAGAAGAACTACGTTACTGGTTTTATAACACGTTGAACGCGGACAAAGATCCCCACGGCTAGCGCCCCGACACCGCCAGCTGTTTTTTCAGCTGGGCGATTTCGGGAAGAAGGGCGATCAGCAGGCCTATCTGTTGTAAAACCAACTGCCCTTTAGAGTCCGCCTCGCTTTCTAAACGGCTAATGCGCGCAGAGAGATCGCTTAATATTTGCTGAGCCTGCTGTTCGCTGATGATATTGACCTGCAAAACGTCGTCAACATAGCAGACTGCGTCATCCAGCAGCGACAACAGCGCTGGCTGCGTGATTTTCTCGCGGTGCGCCCCAAGCGCGGAGATGTAGCTCAGGAATGAGTGATTCAGGCACAGCAGGCGAAAAGCCGCTTCGCGCTGCTGCGGATCGGGCCGCATTTCGGTAGAAAGATTAGAGACTACTGAAGCCAGTTCGGCATCGCCGTTATGCGCATCGCGTCGGGCTATGCGGTAGGCGAGGCGGTTATCTTTGCCCTGATGATACTGCTCCAGGATCGCATCCAGATAGCGGCAGTTAGCGGTTAACGTCTTTTCCGCGACGGCTGGCAGCCGCCGGAAGCGCCAGTCTGGCCAGATAAAGCTGACCGCCAGCCACGCCATGCCGCAGCCGAGCAGCGTATCGACAATGCGTGGCACCGCGACATCGAAGCCTTCTCCCAGAAGGTTAAAGCAGAGCAGCACCAGCAGCGTAATAAACATGGTGGCGTGCGCATACTGTACCTGTCGGAAAGCGAAAAACAGCACGCCCGACAGCACGATCAGCAGCAGTTGGCCATCAACCGACGGCACCAGCCACAGCACCGGCAGGCCGATAGCAATGCCTGCAAGGGTGCCGATAATGCGCAGCGCCAGTCGACGGCGGGTAGCGTTATAACCGGGCTGGCAGACAAACAGACTGGTCAACAGAATCCAGTAGCCGCGCTCCAGGCCGGTGAGCTGAATAAAGGCGTAGCCGATGCAAAGCACCAGCGACACGCGCACCGCATGACGGAACAGCGGCGATTCCGGCGTTAAGTGACGGCTGATGCGCAGCCGGATATCGCTCCAGCCGGTCAGCCCTTCGCTGGAGAGATGCGTATCGCTGCCGCCGTGATGCGCCTGTTCCAGCGCCTGCTCCGATTCAATGGTTGCCAGCTGAGCGTCAATTGCCTTCAGGTTGCTGAGCAAATAGCGCAGCGCTTTCTGCCGCGCTTTATCCTGCGCCGTGTCAGGCAATCGCTCCAGCGCCGCCTGCAGATGGTTGAACGCCTGCTCGAAGCGGGTATCGTGCTGATAGCTCTGCCGCAGCAAAATGGCGTTGGAAAGCTGACGGCAGGCCTGGGCCTGCATGGTCAGCAGACGCTGGAAGCGAAACAGAATTTCGCTGTAGCGCCACTCCTGGCGCAGCGCGTGATACTGAACGTGCGAGGAGCTGGCGCGTTCATGAATATCCTGCGCGACAAAGTAATAGTGCAGCGTACGCCGTGTGCCGCGTTGACCCCGATCGCCGCGCAGGCGGCTTTGTATCGAAGTCTTCGTCTCGTTAAGCCCTGCCACCAACTTGCTGTTGGCCATCGCGACCTCAACCAGACCGCGATCGTCATTTTCCGCCATATCCGGGTCAAACAGGTTGGCTTTGGCTTCAAGGTAATGCGCGAGCAGGCTGTAGCTGCGCGCCAGGTTTTCCTGCAATGGCCGAATAGGGAACAGCAAATGGCCCACCAGCGTCAGCAGGTTATACCAGACGGCGCCCAGCAGCAGCAGCGCCGGCTGAAGATACCATTGCGGAAACAGGCTAACGCCCAGCATGGTGTAGATAGCGATCAATAGCGCGCCGAAAGCGATGGTGGCGTAACGTTGCCCAAGCGCGCCCAACAAAATAAATCCCCAGGCGGAGATCGCCAGCCCGATGATAAATAACCAGGGATGGGGGAAAAGCAGCTCTACCGAGACCGAAGCGATACAGAAGCAGAGCAGGGTAATTAAAAGATTGCGCAGGCGACCGGTGAAACGATCGTCCAGGTCGGCCAGCGCGGCGGCGACCACGCCGAGCGTCAGCGGCAGTGTCCAGATAATTTGCTGGAGCCACCAGGGAAAGGCGGCTGCTCCCGCCAGCGCAAGGAAAATGCGGGTTAAATATAACCCGGTGCTGTTGGCAGTATAGCGACGTAAACCTGCGGTCAGCGCTGTCATAGCGTGGTCACCTTACTGATAGCGACGGCGTGCGTTAGCTTCGCGCGCGGCGCGCGCTTCTTCGGTGGAAACCACGCGACGACCAACTGGCCAGAGCGCGATCGCCGCCAGCTTGAAGTTAGCGATGCCGACCGGTATCCCGATAATTGAGATGCACTGCGCGATCCCGACCATAATATGGGAAATGCAGAGCCACCAGCCGAAGAAGATAAACCACAGGATATTCAGCAAGGTGCCGCCGGTGTTCAGCAACGCGTTGCGTTGGTCCGGGCGCAGCTCGTCAACATGCACCGCCTCATTGCCATAGGGCACCAGCGAGAGTTTGGTGATCTCCCAGCAGGAGCGCGTTAACGGCAGAGTAAAGATCAGAACAATGCTGACCAGAGTAGCGAACAGCCAGCTCAGCGTGGTAAAGAAGCCACCCAGCACGAAATTAAGGATATTCAAAACGGTACGCATTACGGCTTCCTTCAGAAAAACGGAATGAATCAAAGATAGCAGCGTTTGATTGTAACCTGTTTTAACGGTGGAGCGGTAAACTGCGGACCGGTAGACTAGCAACCAACAGAATCTGCATACCTTTGGTTATCACGCATGGAATTAAAAGCAACCTCGCTTGGCAAACATCTGGCGCAGCATCCTTATAATCGGGTACGTCTGCTCAGCGCCGGAGTGGAAGTCAGCGGTGAAAAACATGAGTATCTGATCCCGTTTAATAAGCTGCTGGATATTAGATGCAAACGCGGGATGATCTGGGGTGAGCTGGAGTTCACTTTGCCGGATGAAAAGGTGGTGCGGCTGCACGGTACGGAGTGGCAGGAAACGCAGCGTTTTTACCACTATCTGACGCAGGCATGGCAACAGTGGAGCGCGGAGATGAGCGACATCAGCGCGCAGGTGTTGACCGGGCTGATTGCGGAGCTACAGCAAACCGAAGCGCAGGACCGCTGGCTGAAGCGAAGCGAGCTGGCGCGGATGCAGGCGAAAATAGAAGAGGCGTTCAGCGCATTGCCGATGCCGGTTGCCCGTCTCGACGGCTTCGATAATTGCCGTGATCTCTGTCAGCAGTGTTTACAGTGGCTGCGCAGGGGCGAAGCGATGCTGACCCAGCGTAATGCGCTCTGGACTGATCATATGCTGGAACAGCATGCGGATTTTTTTGCGACGGTGGAATCGACGCCGCTTAATGCGGCGCAGGCGCGCGCCGTGGTCAATGGCGAAGATGCGCTGCTGGTGCTGGCGGGCGCTGGCACCGGCAAAACCTCGGTGCTGGTAGCGCGTGCGGGCTGGCTGCTGCTGCGTCAGCAGGCGCAGCCGCAGCAGATTCTGCTATTGGCGTTTGGCCGCGAAGCGGCGGAAGAGATGAACCAGCGTATTAAAACGCGCCTGCAAAATGAGAATATCGAAGCGCGTACCTTTCATGCGCTGGCGTTGCACATTATTCGTGAAGGCAGCAACAAGCAGCCGACCATCTCCCGACTGGAAAGCGACGATGCGGCGCGACGGCAGCTGCTGATCGAAACCTGGCGTCAGCAGTGCGCCGAGAAAAAAGCCCATGCCAGCGGCTGGCGACAGTGGTTGACGGAAGAGCTGGCGTGGACGGTGCCGGAAGGCGATTTCTGGCAGGACGAGATGCTGACCCAACGCCTCGCCAGCCGACTGGAACGCTGGCTTGGCCTGATGCGTATGCATGGCGGCGCCCAGGCGGCGATGATCGCCGATGCGCCTGAAGCGGTGCGCGACAGCTTCGCTAAACGCATAAAGCTGATGGCGCCGCTGCTGAAGGCCTGGAAAAGCGCTCTGAAAGAAGAGGGCGCTGTCGACTTTTCCGGTCTGATGCATCAGGCGATTAATCTACTGGAGAAAGGGCGCTTTATCAGCCCCTGGAAGCACATTCTGGTGGATGAATTTCAGGATATCTCACCGCAGAGAGCGGCGCTGCTGGCCGCGCTGCGCAAGCAAAACCGGCAAACCAGTCTGTTTGCCGTTGGCGATGACTGCCAGGCGATTTATCGCTTCAGCGGTGCGGAAATGAGCCTGACAACCGCTTTCCATCACTATTTTGGCGAAGGCGACCGTTGCGTGCTGGATACTACCTGGCGTTTTAACGATCGCATCGGCGATATCGCAACGCGTTTTGTGCAGGAAAATCCGCATCAGCTGGTGAAACCGCTGAACAGCGTGACGAAAGGCAATAAAAAGGCGATCTCGCTGCTGCCTGACGACAGGCTGGAGGAGCTGCTGGATAAAATCAGCGGCTATGCCCGGCCAGAGGAGCGCGTACTGCTGCTGGGACGTTATCATCATCTGCGGCCCGCGTTGCTGAGCAAAGCCAAAACGCGCTGGCCAAAGCTTCACCTCGATTTTATGACCATTCACGCCAGTAAAGGGCAGCAGGCGGACTATGTGATTGTGCTTGGCCTGCAGGCGGGCAACGATGGCTTTCCCGCCGCTGCGCGTGAAACGGTGCTGGAAGAGGGACTGTTACCCCCGACAGAAGATTTTCCTGACGCGGAAGAGCGCAGGCTGGCCTATGTTGCGCTGACGCGGGCGAAACAGCAGGTATGGCTGCTCTATAATCGGCAGCAGCCATCGGTATTTGTAGAGGTGTTCAAGCGCCTGGGCGTTCCGCTATTGCGTAAACCATAAGCCCGGCGCAACAGATAAGTTATTTCAGGCGCGCGTGCAGATAATTTTGATAATCGGGGATCTGAATCGCGACGGTCTGGCTAAACAGCGGCGAGTTGATCAGGAAATCGGCGGTGGAACGGTTGGTAGCGGTAGGAATATTCCATACTGTCGCCAGACGCAGCAGCGCTTTTACGTCAGGATCGTGCGGCACCGCGTTCAACGGGTCCCAGAAGAAAATCAGCATATCGATTTTCCCCTCGGCAATCAGCGCGCCGACCTGCTGGTCGCCGCCCATCGGACCGCTGAGCATCGCATTCACCTCAAGACCGGTTTCTCGCTGGATCAGGTTTCCGGTGGTGCCGGTCGCGTAGAGCGTATGCGCGCTGAGCAATGCTTTATGCTGGCTGACCCACTCAAGCAGAGAGGATTTACAGTGGTCATGCGCCACCAGGGCAATTTTTTTCGCTTCGGCAAGAGTACGGCTGGTCTGCTCCATTCAGGCATCCTGTTGAGATAAGGTCAAAAAAGGAATCAGACCGAGTTTACCTTTGCCGGGCAGTAAACATCAACTTGCCCGTAGCGCCTTCATCCATCTCAGCAGGCGTTGACGCGTGGCGCTGTCGACCTGATGAAACCACAGCTGTAAAAGGGGTTCGGCAGGCAGGTTAGCGCCGACGACATCGATCGGAAACTTTTGCTGTCTGACGCTTAAGGGCGGCTGTTGCGCAAAGCGCGGCACCGAGGCGCTCTGGCCGCTGCGGTTATATGCCATTAACGCTTTTTCCAGATCGGTCTGCTGCCCGTCATGTAAGGGAAGGCGATCGCGGCGGCTGGGCACCGTCTGGCCTTTTTCATCGACCATGATAAAGGTGCTGTTTTTATCAAACAGGCGGCGATCATGCAGGGAGTCAAGCTGCGGCAGGCGCACGGAAATAGATTTTGCATTGGCGATAAAAGTTACGATCAGCGGATCGGAAATATAGCTGCGGCGTGCGCCGCCGTGCGTCAAGCCAACTGTTTTTTCAACACGGAACAGCAGCTGATGCTCTCCATTGTCCAGTTCCAACCCTTCGGCGCCCTTAAGCAGTGAGCCTGAAATTTTGCGTCCGTCCAGCACCAGCAAATCGATATCGGGATCGAGCCTGAGCGTAGTCGCATAACAGGATGTTGCGAACAGCAACGCAAGCAAGCCTGAGCAGATCAAACGCAGCTTCATTATTTCTCCAAAAGGCGCACGGGAAATCCGGCAGTGAATGTATCAAATTCTTACATTATGGCATTGTGTTAACATTTTAACATATTATTTTGTGCCCTGAATCGCTAAATGCGTACATCCGTGTCGCCTGTTCATTCCCCCGACAGATTTCACCTAGAATGGGGGAAATACATATCCTCAGGAGAAGATTATGAATGACCAAATGATTGCCGATGTATTGACCTCAACGCGCACAATTGCGCTGGTGGGAGCCAGCGACCAGCCCCATCGCCCCAGCTACGGCGTGATGGCCTGGCTATTGCAGCAGGGTTATAAAGTGATCCCGGTGAATCCGGGCCTGGCGGGACAGACGCTGCTGGGACAAAAAGTGTACGCTTCGCTGGCGGAGATTCCAGAGCCGGTGGATATGGTAGATGTCTTTCGCAATTCCGAGGCGGCCTGGGGCGTGGCGCAGGAAGCGATCGGTATCGGCGCGAAAACGCTGTGGCTGCAACAGGGCGTGATCAATGAACAGGCGGCCACGCTGGCGGCAGATGCGGGGCTGAATGTGGTGATGGATCGCTGTCCGAAGATTGAAATCCCACGGCTGGGGTTACTGAAAAAGTGAACGATAAATAGCAAAAAAGGCCTGACGAGCATCGCCAAATCAGGCCTGGCCGACCTGTTCCGACGTTGCCCGACATAACCTGATTTAGTGACGTAAACGGGGGGCCATCAGCTGTTGACGAATCGACTCCGCCAGTTCATCCAGCGAAGGTTGTTCGGGATGAATGGTTTGCGGCTCGCCGGAAAGCTGGGCTTCGGCAAGATAAGTGTGGATGGGCTCGCCGTCATCATCTTCAGTGACAACGTGATACCAGGGCGCAGCAAGCAGGGCATCATTGGCGTCAACATCTTCCACACCGGGATCGTCTAACGAATACTCGGGATCGACATCAACCACCACCCCCAGAAAGCCCAGCATCTTATGACGCACCTGCTGACCAATTCCAAATTTACTGGCAATCATCAATACCTCCTGACAAACACTGCCTTTGATACCAATATGGCGTCAAAGGCATCGTTTTCAAGTTACAGTACGCGACAGGCGACGCCCTTCAGATAAAGCCCTTCAGGATAACTGGCGATCACCGGGTGATCGGCCGCCTGGCGGAACTGCTCTATAAATTGTACATCACGCTGGGCATCTACGGCGGCGTCGGCGATGATTTTCTGGAATAAATCGGTCGGCATCAGGCCTGAGCAGGAGAAGGTCAACAACATTCCACCCGGATTGAGCAGCTGCATCGCCAGCATGTTGATATCTTTATAACCGCGGCAGGCGCCCGCCAGCTGGTTTTTATTTTCCACAAACTTCGGTGGGTCCATCACAATCAGGTCGAACTTTTCACCACTATCGCGATAGCTGCGCAGCAGTTTAAACACATCGTCACGCAGGAACTGCGCTTTGCTGAGATCCAGCCCGTTCAGCTCGACGTTCTGTTTCGCGACGTCCAGTGCGGCCTGAGAGGTATCGACGCTAATGACTTCGCGGCAGCCGCCCATTAGCGCGGAAACGGCGAAACCGCCGGTATAGGAAAAGCAGTTCAGTACGCGCTTGTCCTGCGCATAGCGGCGCGTGGCGAAACGGCTGTCACGTTGATCGAGGTAGTAGCCGGTCTTATGGCCGGTGCGGATATCTACCAGCAGCTTCATGCCGTGTTCGGTAATCGGCAACAGGTCGGGCGGCAGCTCGCCGCTTACCGGCCCCTGCGTCAGCGCCAGGCCCTCTTTTTTACGCACCGACACGTCGGAACGATCGTAAATGCTGCACGTCGGGTAGCACTGCTGCAGCGCGGAGATAATCGCTGGACGCTGGTATTCGGCGCCGGCGGAGAGCAGCTGCAGCACCAGAAACTGACCGAAACGGTCGATAGTGACACCGGGCAGGCCGTCAGATTCGCCGGCGATCAGACGATAGCTGTCAAGGCCGTCGCGCGCGGCCAGCCAGTCGCGCAGCTGCTGCGCGCTCTGCAGACGACGAATAAAAAAGGCGATATCGACGGATTCATCTTGCTGCCAGCTCCAGACGCGCGCGCGGATCTGCGAATCGGGAGAAAAGGCGGCACGGGCCAGCCATTTGCCCTGGCTGTCGCAGACATCGATGGTTTCGCCGCGTTGGGCTTTACCTTCCATTCGGGCGACGGCGCCGGAAAATATCCAGGGATGACGACGGAGCAGGGACTTTTCACGGCCCTTAGCGAGAATCAATCGAACAGTCATATTTTGCTATGCTTACCAACGGAAAATGAGGCGACATTGTCCGGTGGATACCGGAAAAATGCAATCAAACTGGATCGCAGGAGGGCGCAATGGCGCAGCAGTGCATAAAAGC
This sequence comes from Mixta sp., assembly GCF_024610815.1. Lineage (NCBI taxonomy): Bacteria > Pseudomonadati > Pseudomonadota > Gammaproteobacteria > Enterobacterales > Erwiniaceae > Mixta > Mixta sp. The sequence goes on along the minus strand of NZ_JANION010000248.1, from coordinate 16,994 downwards.
CTGGGTTTATGGACGGGTGCAGGGCGTCGGATTTCGCTACAGCACGCAGGCGCAGGCGCAGCAGCTGGGGCTGACGGGTTACGCGCGCAATCTGGATGACGGTAGCGTAGAGGTGCTGGCCTGCGGCGACAACGCGCAGCTGGAGCAGCTGCTGGCATGGTTAAAGGCGGGCGGGCCGCGCAGCGCGCGCGTCGATCGCGTGCTGACCGAACCGCATCAGCCAGCGGAGACGCCGCAGCGTTTCACCACCGGTTAAGCGGATAATAAAAGGGAGGCGCCTGGCGTTACAGGCACTTCACCGGTTTCGGCAGGCCCGCGATCCTGGTCGCCTGCTTTGCCGGGCCATCGGGAAAGAGCCGAAACAGATAGCGGCTGTTGCCTTTCTCTTCGCCGAATTTCTGCGCCATCGCTTTCACCAGCATGCGAACGGCAGGCGAGGTGTTGAACTCCATATAAAATGCACGCACGAAATGCACCACTTCCCAGTGCGCTTCGCTCATTTCAATCGACTCTTCTGCGGCGATCTGCTGCGCCAGCGCTTCGCTCCAGTCCGCCGGATCTAACAGATAACCTTGCGCATCGCGCGCAATTTCTTTGCCTTCGAACAGCACGGTATAACCTCAATAATGAAACCTGCGCCTATCTTAGCAAAATTGCCGACGGCAAAAAAACAAAGCCCCGCAGAACGGGGCCGGATAACGCAATCGCATAGCGGCTGGCTTAGTCGTTACGCGACGAGAAGCCAAGAATGCTGAGCAGGCTGATAAAGATGTTATACAGCGAAACATACAGGCTGATAGTAGCGCGAATATAGTTGGTTTCGCCGCCGTGAATGATATTGCTGGTTTCCCACAGAATCGCGCCGGTGGAGAAAAGAATAAACAGCGCGCTAATCGCCAGCTGCAATGCCGGCAGCTGCAGGAACAGGTTAGCGATCACTGCCACTAACAGCACGACGAAACCCGCCATCATCAGGCCGCCGAGGAATGACATATCGCGGCGCGTGGTCAGCACATAGGCCGAACAGCAGAAGAAGACCAGCGCGGTGCCGCCGAGCGCCAGCGCGATGGCGTCGCCCATCCCGGCCGACAGGAACGAATTCAGGATCGGCCCCAGGCTGTAGCCGAGAAAACCGGTAAAGGCGAAGGCGGCCAGAATGCCGGCCGGACTGTTCGCCAGACGGTAGGTCAGGAACATCAGGCCGTAAAAACCGACCAGCATCAGGATCAGGCCTGGCGCGGGCAGATTCAGCAGCGTGCTGGCAGTCGCCGTCGCGGCGGAGAAGGCCAGCGTCAGCCCCAGCAAGAAATAGGTGTTACGCAAAACTTTATGGGTGCTGAGCAGCGAAGCGCCGGCACCAGAACGGGAAACGATACGATCCATAATGCACCTCATACAGGGGTCACAATCTTAGCGCAGAGCATACGAAGCGGGGGGAAAAGGGAAAAGGCGTTTTACCCTTCTTTACGCGTGAAGCCGCTGATTTTGTGAGCCGAGTGGTGATAATGGCAGCAAAAAAACTGTCGTTGGCTGTTTTTCAGGCGAACGGTCAGCTTAGCTATTTACATTGCCCTAAGGGGTGTTTATAGTTCGCCTCATTGCGGAGGGGTGGCCGAGCGGCTTAAGGCAGCGGTCTTGAAAACCGCCGATGGGAAACCATCCGAGAGTTCGAATCTCTCCTCCTCCGCCATCGAATCTATGACGGGCCAGCAGCGATGCTGGCCCGTTTTCGTTTGAGTGTCAAGCCTCGTTGCTGCCGTTTTCGCCGCTGCGCTGCGAAAATAATCAGTCAGCCATTTTTTGTTTTAAAGGGACTTGCACAAGCAGAATCAAGCCGTTAGACTGCGTCGCACAATATGACGCGTCGGCAATTACGGTTGCAGATGGTCTTGCGGAGGGGTGGCCGAGTGGCTTAAGGCAGCGGTCTTGAAAACCGCCGATGGGAAACCATCCGAGAGTTCGAATCTCTCCTCCTCCGCCACATTTCAGAGAGAGCCAGCACAGCGTGCTGGCTTTTTTGTTGCCTGTCATCCGCTCGCGTGCGTGCCCAGATTGCCTTCATATCCTGACCCCCCGCGCTTTCCCGTCATGACGTCGCCATCCTCTTTTCTCCTGACGAAGACGAATAGCCGCCAGAAAGGTGCGCAAGTCTGAAAAACATCCCGTTGCTTTTCAATTGGCTGGCAGGACGCAACCGCGATGTCGCGCGTCTGCTATAGTCCTGATACGATATGAGTCCTGTATTCGCTGCCGCAGGCGGCGCGTCACACCTGATATTGGCTCTCACACCTCCGGTCAGGAGTCAGCAAGTCATCATCGGATCGAATGGAACAGTAACAATGATCAAAAAACTCACTCTTTGTGCATTGTCGGTTATTGCGGCGTTACCCTTAGGATTTTCCGCTCAGGCCGCTGATGGCGATCTGCAACTCCAACAGGTTCTTATGCTGAGCCGCCACAATCTGCGCGCGCCGCTGGCGGATAATGGCAGCGTATTGGCGCAGGCCACCAAAAAATCCTGGCCGCAGTGGGACGTGCCGGGCGGCGAACTGACCACGAAAGGCGGCGTGCTGGAAGTCTATATGGGGCGTTATACCCGTGCCTGGCTGGCGCAACAGGGACTACTTAAAGCTAACGCCTGCCCGGATTCGAACGAAGTATTCGCCTATGCCAACAGCCTGCAGCGCACCGTCGCCACCGCACAATATTTTGTTACCGGCGCGTTCCCTGGCTGCGACGTCGCGGTCACTCATCAGGATGAAATGGGCACGATGGACCCGGTATTCAGCCCGGTGATCACCAACGACAGCGATGAATTCAACAAAAAAGCGCTGGCGGCGATGAATGCGGAAGGGGAGAAGTTAAGTCTTAAGCCCGCCTTCCAGCAGCTGGAAAAAATCATCGATTACAAAAACTCACCGGCCTGCGACGGTAAAAAACAGTGCACGCTCAGCAGCGATAATCAGAATAAATTCAGTGCGGAAAACGGCAAGGAACCCAATGTCGCCGGCCCGCTGAAAGTCGGCAACTCGCTGGTGGACGCCTTTACCCTGCAATACTATCAGGGCTTCCCGCTTGAGCAGATCGCCTGGGGACAGATTAAAACCCCTGAGCAGTGGCAGACGCTGTCCGCGATTAAAAACGGCTATCAGGATGCGCTGTTTACCTCGCCAGAGATCGCGCGCGAGGTCGCTTCGCCGCTGATCGACTATATTCGCAGCCAGCTTATCGATCAGGATAAAGCCTCTGCGCCGAAGGTAATGCTGATGGTGGGACATGATTCCAATATCGCCTCGCTGCTGGCGGCGCTGGATGTGAAGCCGTATACGCTGCCGGGTCAGTATGAGAAAACGCCGATTGGCGGTCAGGTGGTGTTTGAGCGCTGGCATGATGCGAAAGCCGATAAAGATCTGGTGAAAATCGAATATGTTTACCAGACAGCCGATCAGCTGCGTGACGGCGAAGTGCTCAGCCTGAAAAATCCGCCGCAACGTGTCACGCTGCAGCTTAACGGTTGCCCGACGGATGGTAACGGTTTCTGTTCGTGGGAGCAGTTCAACGGCGTGCTGAACGCAGCGTTGCAGGGTACCGCGCTACAACCGGCTGCGGAGAAGCCGAGCGCGCCGGCAGCCAACGACGCCGCAGCAACGGATAAGGCAGCGACGGACAACGCGGCTACCGATAAAGCGGCGCAGGCAAAGGCTGCGGCGGACAAGGCAGCGCAGGAGAAGGCTGCCGCTGCTGACAAGGCGGCGAAAGAGAAGGCTGCGGCAGAGAAGGCTGCGGCGGACAAGGCAGCGAAAGAGAAGGCTGCGGCAGAGAAAGCGGCGGCAGAGAAAGCTGAGCCAGCCAGTCAGTCAAAACCGCAGGCTGCGCCGGAAGCGCAGACGCCAGCTGATAAAGCGCAGCAGGCGCCGGAGAAAGAGGCAACGCCTGCGGCGTAAACCGTTGAGTGCGAAAAAAGGGAGCCAGGCTCCCTTTTTTTATGGTTTGCGTCGGGCCATTTTACGCAGAATGGCCACTTTATGAGCTTACTGCCCTGACACGACCACCAGCTTCTGGTTTACAAACTCTTTAATGCCGAGATCGGAAAGCTCGCGCCCGTAGCCGGAACGCTTAATGCCGCCGAAAGGCAGTTCGGCCGCGGTATCGCTGGCGGAGTTGATAAACACCATGCCGGTTTCAATACGTGAGGCAAGACGTTTGCCGCGCGCGATATCGCCGGTAAACACGGCGCCGCCCAACCCGTAATGGGAGTCGTTCGCCAGTTTCACTATCTCGTCATCGTTTTCCACGACATAAACCTGCGCCACCGGGCCGAAAAACTCTTCGAAATAAGCCGGATTGTCGCGGGTGATGTTGGTTAAGATTGTTGGCTGATAAAAACAGCCAGGGCCGTCGATAACTTTGCCGCCATAGTGTAGCGTCGCGCCCTGTTTAACCGCATTTTCTACCTGCTTCGCCAGGGTATCGCGCGCGTTGGCTGAAGATAGCGGGCCCAGCGTAGTGCTTTCATCCAGTGGATCGCCGATTTTCATCGCTTCAAAGGCGGCAGTGAATCTCTCCAGGAAGCGATCGTAGACGCTGCGCTGCACAATAAAGCGTTTCGCGGCAGTGCAGACCTGGCCTGCGTTGCTCAGACGCGCCTGCGCGCCCTGTTTGACCGCCTCGTCGAGATCGCAGTCGTCCAGCACCACAAAAACATCATTGCCGCCCAGCTCAAGCGTGGTTTTCTTCAGATACTTGCCCGCCTGCTGCGCAACGGCGCTGCCGGCGCGTTCCGAACCGGTCAGCGCGGCGCCCTGTACGCGATCGTCAGCGATCAGCTCAGCCACCTTGTCGCTGGAGATAAACAGATTGGTCCATGCGCCTTCAGGCGCGCCGGCTTCACGCACCAGCTCCTCAAACAGGCTGGCACAGTGCGGCACGATGGCGGCATGCTTCGCCAGCACCGGATTGCCCGCCGCCAGATTAGGGGCGAGCACGCGCATCAGCTGGTAATAAGGGAAGTTCCACGGCTCGACGGCGACCAGCACCCCCAGCGGATGATATTCGACCCAGGCGTCGCCCAGCTCGGTGGGATAAGGAACCGGCTGTAAAAATTTCTCGGCATGTTCGGCATAGTAACGCGCAATCTGCGCGCAAATCGCCACTTCGCCGCGACTCTGCTTCAGCAGCTTGCCCATTTCAAGGCTGGCGACTTTCGCCAGCTCCTCCGCCCGGCTGTCGATCAAATCCGCCAGCTTATGCAGTACCTGAATACGTGGCTGAACAGGGCCTCTTGACCAGTCGGATTGCCAAAGCTGCCACGCTTTTTCCAGCGCCGATTCGACATACTCGTCGCTGTGCGCAGGCCAGGTTTTCATCACTTTGTTGGTGGCGGGGTTCACAGATTGATAAGCAGACATAAGAGGCTCCTTTTCACTGGCGGGAAATAGAGAGGGGCGGGAATTTCCCGCCCCCTGAATGGTATACGTGGCTCAGACGTTTTTACGTTCGACGACCGTATCATCCCATGTCAGGACGTCGGCCTCGGTTTTATCAAAAGCGCGGAACAGCACTTCGTCATTGCCCTGCTGGCGCCAGATCTCTTCGGCCAGCTTTTCATCGTAATTTGCCACTTCAAAAATTGCCTCAGCAATCTCAGGTGAGGTATGGCGCAGGCTTGCCCATTCGCCGACATGATGTGCTTTGGATTGTTGCGTTGCCATAATGTTCTCCTGTGTTGGTTGAGACTATCCGTTCAGCTTTACCGCCAGACGGGCGACATGCTCGCCCTGAAAGCGGGCGATATTCAGTTCTTCTTCCGAGGGCTGTCGCGAGCCGTCGCCGCCGGCGTAGGTCGATGCGCCATAAGGCGTGCCGCCGCGCACCTGACCAATATCGAACAGCTCCTTCGTGCCGTAGCCGATGGGAACGATTACCATGCCGTGATGGGCCAGCGTCGTCCAGGTTGAAGAAATCGTATGCTCTTGCCCGCCGCCGGTGCCGGTAGAGGTAAAAACGCTGGCCAGCTTGCCGTAAAGCGCGCCGGAAGCCCAGAGTCCGCCGGTGCGGTCAAGGAAGGTGCGCATCTGACCTGACATATTGCCGAAACGGGTAGGGGTGCCGAAAATAATGGCGTCATACTGAGGCAGTTCTTCTGGCGTGGCTTCCGGCGCGTCCTGATCGGTTTTACCGCCCACCTGAGCAAAGCGCTCAGCGTCCATGGTCTCCGGTACGCGCTTCACGATGACTTCAGCGCCCTCTACCTTACTCGCGCCTTCGGCTACCGCTTTCGCCATCGTTTCAACATGTCCGTACATTGAATAGTAAAGCACCAGAATTTTCGCCATTATTCGACTCCCTGTTGCATAGTGTCTGATGTGATATCTAACGACTTAACCGATTTTTTCAGTCAGATCGTTTATTTCTTGGTGGTATCCGGTTTTTTATCACCTGATTCCGGCGCCTGTTTCGGATCGTCTTTACTCTGCTGGGATTGATTCTGGGTCATAACGTTCTCCTGTAGCAATGAAAGATAACAACAGTAAATGAGTATAGAAGAAGACAGCGAGCTTGCCTGGACGCATCGCAGGATTGACCTGCCGCGCCGGGAAAAGCACACTGTCAGCCTCTTTTTTCAGGACTTTCTGAATATGAACGGTCGTTTATCACGTTACAAATGGCGTCTCACCCTGCCGGAAGCCATTCTGATTTTTATCACTATGATCTGGGGCGGCACCTTTATGGTGGTGCATCACGCCATGACCATGAGCGGGCCGTTCTTTTTTGTCGGTGTGCGTTTCGCTACCGCCGCCTCGCTGCTGCTGCTTTTTTCTCTGCGCGGCCTGGGGCGTTTTACGCGCCGCGAGCTCATGGCGGGGTTGTGGATCGGCATCGCCATCGGCTGCGGCTATGGTCTGCAAACCTGGGGTATGCAAACCATTTCCGGCAGCCAGTCCGCCTTTATCACCGCGCTCTATGTGCCGTTGGTGCCGCTGCTGCAATGGATCTTTTTAGGCAAAATGCCGGGGCTGATGTCCTGGTGCGGCGTCGCGCTCGCCTTCGGTGGATTGCTGCTGGTGGCGGGGCCGGAAAGCGGCGGGCTGGCCTTTAGCCAGGGCGAACTGGCGACGCTGCTCAGCACGCTGGCGATTGCGGCGGAAATCATTTTAATCAGCGCCTGCGCCGGCAAGGTGGATATCCGGCGCGTCACCATCGTGCAGCTGGCGGTAGCCTCGATCTTCTCCTTTATGCTGATGGCGCCGAACGGGGAGCAGGTGCCGACCATGTCGCCTTATCTCTGGGGCAGCGCGCTGGGATTAGGCCTGGCCAGCGCGTTGATTCAGGTCACCATGAACTGGGCGCAGCGCAGCGTGTCGCCGACCCGCGCGACGGTCATCTACGCGGGCGAGCCGGTTTGGGCTGGCGTGGTGGGGCGCATTGCTGGCGAGCGTCTGCCCGGCGCGGCACTGCTGGGCGGCGCGCTCATCGTGCTGGGCGTCCTGGTAAGTGAAATAAGGCTGAAAAGGCGGGCAGAGGCGGCGCCCGCCGTCCGGCAAAATATCCGGGAAGAGTAAAAGCTAGCGATGCTGACGCGCGATGCCCGCTTCAGCGATCGGCGTCGCGCGGCGTCGGCGCAGGATAGCATGCAGCAGTATTGCGCCAAAGGTGGCGGTGCCGATGCCGCCGAGCGTAAAGTCGCCGATTTTCAATGCGAAGTCGCCCGCGCCGAGCACCAGCGTGACTGCCACCATAATCAGGCTGCCGTTCTGGCTCAGATCCACCTGATTTTGCACCCAGATGCGCGCGCCCGCTACGGCGATCAGGCCGAACACCACAATCGAGGCGCCGCCGATAACCGGTGCGGGGATGGTGTGGATCAGCGCGCCGAACTTCGGCGAAAATCCGAGCAGCAGCGCGATAAAGGCGGCGGCGACAAAGGCCAGCGTCGAATAAACACGCGTCACCGCCATTACGCCGATATTTTCGGCATAGGTGGTGACGCCACTGCCGCCCATGCTGCCGGAAAGCAGCGTCGCCAGCCCGTCGCCGACAAACGCGCGTCCGATCCAGGGGTCGAGATTACGTCCGGTCATCGCGGCCACCGCCTTGATATGGCCGAGATTCTCCGCCACCAGGATCACCGCCACCGGCGCGATTAGCGTGATAGCGGAAGCGGAAAAGATCGGCGCGGTAATCTGCGGCAGGCCCAGCCAGGGCGCCTGCGCTACCAGGCTGAAATCCACCGGCGTGCCCAGTCCCAGCCCGTTGGTCAACAGCGCGTAGACGCCCCAGGCCGCAATCAGCCCCACCAGAATCAGCAGGCGCTGGATCATGCCGCGCGTAAACACCGCCGCCGAACCGATGCAGAGGATAGTCAGCACCGCCATCCAGCTATCGAATATCGACGCTGAGACGCTGCGTACCGCTATCGGCGCCAGGTTCAGACCAATCGCCATCACCACCGCGCCAGTGACTACGGGCGGCATCAGCCGCTCGATCCAGCGCGTTCCCGCTTTCATCACGATAACGCCGATCAGCGTATAGAGCAGGCCGCAGGCGATGATGCCGCCCAGCGCCACGCCGAGGTGCGGATTCAGCCCCTGACCATTGAAGCCGGTGACGGCGATCACCACGCCGACAAACGCGGCGCTGGAGCCCAGATAGCTGGGTACCCGACCGCCGGTGATAAGGAAAAACAGCAGCGTACCGATGCCGGACATCATGATCGACAGATTGGGGTCCAGCCCCATCAGCAGCGGCATCAGCACCGTGGCGCCAAACATCGCCACCGCGTGCTGCAGGCCGAGGATCAGCGTCTGTCCGGCAGGGAGCGTCTCATCGGGCGCAACAATGCCCGTCTCGCCGACCGCTATTTTTTTATGCCATTGAGGAAACCACGAACGGGCCATTTTATTCTCCTGCAAAAGGATGATGTGCCGCGACGGCGTTAGCTGGCTTCCCGCCGCAGCAGGTGATGGTAGTCGCGATCGAACCAAATCAGGCCGGATCCCTGTTGGCTGCAAACCAGCGCCTGCGCTTCGCAAAACAGAATATCGTGCGTGCCGACGCTGACCGTATGGCTGATGCGACAATCAAAAGAGGCGACGGCGCCGTTCAGAATCGGCGCGCCCGTCGCCAGCGTACGCCAGTCGGCGGTGAGAAAGCGCGCCTCCATCGGCGTTTTGCCGCCGAACAGATTCGACAGCGCCTCATGACCGGCGGCCAGCGTATTGACGCACAGCACCTGATTTTGCGAAAACGCCGGCCAGACCGAAGCGGATTGGTTAAGGCAGACCAGCAGCGTAGGCGGCGTATCGGTCACGCTGCAAACGGCTGAGGCGGTAAAACCGGCGCGCCCGCCTGGTCCGTCGGTGGTAACGATATTAACGGCGGCGCCCAGCCGCGACATGGCGTTGCGAAAATCTTGTTTCTCCACGGCGGTCAGCGAGGAGACTAAAGCGGATGACAACATAGTGACTCCTTAATCGGCTCAGGCGACGCGGCTGGCGTCCTGCGAAGCGGTCACCGGCGTGGCGTCGAGCCAGGCCAGCAGCAGTGAATTAAAGGTGGCGCTGTCGGTAACGCTCATCGCGTGGCCGCCCCAGTCCATCTGGCGCAGCGAGGCATTGGGCAGCGCGTGGCAGAGCTGCTGCGAGCAGGGCCAGGGCACCAGCAGATCGTCTCGCGCGCAGATTGCCAGCACTGGCTGCGTGATGAGGGCGGCCAGCAGCTGAAAGTCGGCGCTCATCAGCGCGTTCAGGCGGCGCAGCAGATTTTCCATTCCCTGAAAATGCGCGCACTGCAGCGCCTCTTCCGCTTCAATGCGCGCCTGATTGGCGGAGAGCCAGTCGGCGGGATAGAGAAACAGCGGCTGCGCACGCACGTAGGCATCCACCCCAGCGTTAAGCAGCAGATCCTGACGTACCTGGAAGCAGCGGCGCGTATGGGCGTCCAGCGTCAGCCAGCCGTTGGCCACCACCAGCCGCTTTACGCGCGTGGGGTAATCGAGCGCCAGCTGTAGCCCGATCAGCCCGCCCAGCGCGTGTCCCATCAGATCGAAACGCGCGATGCCCGCCTCGCTCAGCGCCTGCGCCAGTTCGGCGGCCATATCGTGCAGGCTGTAGCCCTCCGGCAGGCTATCGGGGCTATTGCCGGTGCCGCGCTGATCGTAAGTTACCAACCGGTAACGCTGTTGCAACGCCGGTATCTGCGGCAACCAGAAGCTGCCCAGGCCGCCGAGACCGGCAGAAAGCACCATTACCGGGGCGTCGCTGTCGCTGCGGCCGGAAATCTCAATATGCATAAACGCCTCACTTAGCGATATGGGCGGTGGTGGCGATCTCGATCAGCGCTTCAGGCTTCACCAGTCCGCACTGAATACAGAAGCGGGCGGGCTTATCTCCAGGGAAATAGTCCGCGTAGACCTGATTGATGGCGGCGTAATGCTGCCAGTCGGTGAGAAACAGCGCGTTGAAGGTCACATCTTCCAGCGTGCCGCCTGCCGTTTCGATCACCCCTTTGATGATCTCCAGCACGTGACGCGTCTGCGCTGCCGCATCGCCCGGATAAACCACGTTGTTCTGCGCGTCGAACGGCAGCGTGCCGGAGACATAGAGCACGCCGTCCGCCAGCGCGCCGGGCGAAAAGGGCGCTATCGGCGCGCCGCTGCCGGGAGGAATAATCACTTGTTTAGGCATAACGGCGTTCCTTATTGCGCAGCGGCGCAGGTTGATTGTTGCAGCGCCTCATGCCCGGCCAGCGCCGTGCAGAAAGTGCTGACGTCCGAGACCCAGCCGAAAAAGGTTTCAATATTGAAAATCGCCGCCTGCTGAGCGAAAGGCGGGCCCGCCTGATGGGTAGCGTCCTCCAGCACGATGCCGAAATATTCCAGAAAGAAGCCGTCGCGCAGCGTTGACTCCACGCAGACGTTGGTAGCGATGCCGGTAAACACCAGATGACGAATGCCGCGGCTGCGCAGCATGCCGTCCAGCGGCGTATGGTAGAAACCGCTGTAGCGCGGCTTCGGCAGCACGATATCGCCCGGCTGTGGCTGTAGCCGTTCTACCAGCGCATAGTCCCAGCCGCCTTTAGCCAGTAGCTTGCCCTGCAGTTCCGGGCGTCGGCGCATGGTTTTTAGCGCGTTCGATTTATGAAAGTTTGGCGATCCGGCGTCGCCCGCCTCAATATATTGTTCGTCCCAGCCGTTCTGAAACCAGATAATCTGAAGGCCGGCGGCGCGTGCGGCGCTGACCGCAATGGCGATATTTTCAATTACCGGCTGCGTGGTCGAAACATCAAATCCCGCGAGGTCGAGATAGCCGCCCGGTGTGGCGTAGGCGTTCTGCATATCCACCACGATCAGCGCGGTTTGCGCGGGTGGAAAAACGATCGCTTCAGGACGGGCGGGCAGGGTGACGGCCGCCTGCTGACTGGCGCTGGCGCAGATAACCGGCTTCATCATGCCACCTCCTGCGCAGCCTGAGTCAGATGGGCGCGGCAGGCGAGCAGTGGCTGAATACGTTCGCCAAACGCTTCGATGCCCGGCAGGAAATCATCAAAGGTCAGCAGCACGCCCTGCGTGCCTTCAACCTGCGCGACCTCATCCAGCATGCGCGCCACATTGGCATACGAGCCGACCAGCGTGCCCATATTGATATTCACGGCGGAGGTCGGATCGGCCATCTGTCGCACGTTAGTATTGCTGCCGGAACGCTTATCCTGCTGGCTTTGCATGGTCAGCCACGCCAGCGCTTCCTCGTCAGCGCCCGCCTTGTAATGCTCCCATTTGGCGCGCGCCGCCTCATCGGTTTCATCGGCGATAATCATAAACAGCACGAAAGAGCCAACGTCACGCTGCTCAGCGTCAGCCGCCGCCTTCATGCGCGCCGCAGTGGAGGCAAAAGCGGCGGGCGTGTTGACTCCTTTGCCGAAGCAGAAATTGTAATCGGCGTGGCGGGCGGAGAAGGCCATGCCGGCATCGCTCTGACCGGCGCAGATCACCTTCATCGATTTGCGCGGACGCGGGCTGAGGCGGCAATCGTTCATGGTAAAAAACTCGCCTTTCAGATCGCTTTTGCCGCTGCCCCAGAGGTCGCGCAGCACGGTGACATATTCGGTGAGATAGTCGTAGCGCCGGGTGAAATAGTCGTCGCCGGGCCACAGGCCCATTTGCTCATACTCCGGCTTCTGCCAGCCGGTCACCAGGTTGACGCCGAAGCGGCCTTCGGCGATGGAATCAATGGTGGCAGCCATGCGCGCCACGATGGCTGGCGGCAGCGTCAATGTTGCCGCCGTAGCGTAGATTTCGATGCGTGACGTCACCGCCGCCAGGCCCGCCATCAGCGTGAAGGATTCAAGATTATGATCCCAGAATTCGGTTTTGCCGCCGAAGCCGCGTAGCTTGATCATCGATAGCGCGAAATCGAAATGGTAATGCTCCGCTTTTTGTACGATCGCCTTATTGAGTTCGAATGTGGGCATATATTGCGGCGCGTTGCTGGAAATCAGCCAGCCGTTGTTACCGACAGGAATAAAGATGCCTATTTTCATGTGAAACCCTCATAGTGGATGTTTCCCGATCGCGCTGCGGTGCATCCTGCCTCCTGTTCCGGCGGCGCTCAGAAGGAGGAAAGCAAAGGCTGTGCCATAAAAGATAAAAAGAAGATAATCAAACAGATAACCCAAAATAAGTAGCTAATGCGCCAGCGCGTTGCGCCAAAACAGACCATTTGGTCAAAACGCTTTGCACAAAAATCAGGCGGGAAAGAGGGCCATGTGCAGAGGCTGACGCAGCTTTCCCTATCTCTGCTAAGATGCAGCGCGAACAGTTGCAGAGAAAGGAGCGGGAAAAAATGGAAAACAAGACACCCACGCGGCGCGCGCGGGCGGTGGCGGCGAAGCGCTCGGCGATCCTTGACGCCGCGCTTGAGTACTTTTCACAGTTCGGCATGCACGGTACCAGCCTGGATAAAGTGGCCGAGCGCGCTGGCGTCTCGAAAACCAACCTGCTCTACTATTTTCCCTCAAAAGAGGCGCTCTATATCGCCGTGCTGAAAGAGATTCTGGATGTCTGGCTGGCGCCGCTGCGCGCGCTGCGTGAAGATCAGGACCCGCTGGCGGCGATTCGTCACTATATTCAGCTCAAGCTGGAGGTATCGCGTGACCATCCTCAGGCCTCCCGACTTTTCTGTCTGGAGATGCTGCAGGGCGCGCCGCTGTTAAAGGCAGAGCTGGAAGGCGATCTCAAGGCACTGATTGACGAAAAGTCGCGCGTCATTGAAAACTGGATCGTGCAGAAGCGTTTGGCGCCGGTAGAGCCGCAGCATCTGATTTTTATGCTCTGGGCGACGACGCAGCACTACGCGGATTTCTCCGCGCAGGTTGAGGCGATTACCGGACGCACCCTGAACGATGAGGAATTTTTCCAGCAGGCAGTCGCCAATGTGCAGCATATGGTGATTGAAGGCATTCGTATCCGCCCGGCGCCTTAAAAACTTTACGTTCAGCGCGACGGAACCCTGCCAGGCTTATAGCGTTACGTTTCAACGCAGGAGCAAGCATGGATTCCGTTTCGCAACTGGTTCTCGGCGCGTCGGTGACGATGGCTGTCATGGGCCGACGCGCGCTGCTCTGGCAGTCGGCGCTGGTGGGCGCGTTCTGCGGCACGCTGCCCGATCTGGATGTGTTTCTTGACCATGGCGATGCCATAAGAAACATGACGCTGCATCGCACCGAAAGTCATGCGCTGATCTGGCTGACGCTCCTCTCTCCGCTGCTCGCCTGGCTTATCGCCGGCGTGCTGAAGCAAACTTTCCAGTGGGCCCGCTGGTGGCCAGCCGTCTGGCTGGCGCTGATTACTCATCCGTTGCTCGATCTGATGACGGTGTACGGTACTCAGCTGGGCTTGCCGTTTACCGACTATCCCTGGGCCATCGGCAGCATCTTTATTGTTGATCCGCTCTATACGCTGCCGCTAATAATCGGTCTGATTGCCGCCCTGTGGCGTCGCCAACCGCGCTGGAGCCGCGTCGGGCTGGCGATCAGCTCGCTTTATCTGCTCTGGAGCATGGCGGCGCAGGGCATCGCGACGCATCAGGTTGCGCCGCAAATCGCACGGCAGGTGGGAGGCAATGCGCGGCTGCTGGTTACCCCGACCGCCTTTAATACGCTGGTCTGGCGCGTGGTGGCGGTCACGCCGGAGCGTTACTATGAAGGCTACTGGTCGCTGTTTTCGCCGCAGCGCCCGTTGCAGCTCAGCGCGCACGATCGCGGCGCGGGGCTTTATCAACAGTGGAAAGGGGACTGGGCGGTAGAGAGGGTGGCCTGGTTCAGCCACGGCTTTTTTGCGCTGCGTGAGCATGACGGCAATCTGCTTATCAGCGATCTGCGCATGGGCGAAGCGCCCCATTTCACGTTTACTTTCAATCTGGGCGCGCCGCAGGCGCGGGATCTGCATCCGGCGCGATTGCCTTCTGAACGGCCGTCGCTGACGGAAATGTGGCGGACGCTGCGTCAGCGCTTGTAAACAAAAAGGGCGAACCGCCGTTCGCCCTTTGCAATGTTAATCTCTGGTCATGCTGCCTTGCGGCGACGCATCCACCAGCCAAAGCCCAGCATGATAAACCACAGCGGCGTCACCATCAGCGCGTTGCGCGTATCTTCCTGCAGCGTCAGCAGAACGATAACGAAAGCGAAGAAGGCCAGACAGACCCAGCACATCACTTTGCCCAGCGGCATCTTGAAGGTGGACTGCTGGTGACGCTGCGGATACTGCTTACGGTATGCCATATAAGAGCAGAGAATGATGCTCCAGACGAACATAAACAGGATGGCCGAAACGGTGGTCACCATGGTGAAAACCGTCATTACATTTGGAATCAGGTAGATCAGCGCCACGCCCGCCAGCAGGCAGAAGCAGGAGAAGAACAGCCCGGAGGTCGGCACCGCGCGCGCGGAAAGACGACCAAAGGTGCGGTGCGCCACGCCCTGTTCCGCCAGGCCATAGAGCATGCGGCTGGTGGAGAAGATGCCGCTGTTTGCAGAGGAGGCCGCAGAGGTCAGCACCACAAAGTTGACGATGCTGGCCGCCGCCGGCAGGCCAATCAGCATAAACATTTCAACGAACGGGCTGCGGTCGGCCACAACGCTGCTCCACGGCGTAACCGCCATGATTACCATCAGCGCCAGCACGTAAAACATAATAACGCGCAGCGGAATTGCATTGATGGCGCGCGGCAGCACCTTGTGCGGATCGTGGGTTTCCGCCGCTGCGGTGCCCACCAGCTCGATGCCGACGAAGGCGAAAACAGCGATCTGGAAGCCAGCGAAGAAGCCGCTCAGTCCTTTCGGGAACATGCCACCGTGATCCCAGATATTCGAAAGCGCCGCGGTGCCGCCGCCGGGGGATGGATAGTGCATCGCCACCAGTACGATACCGGTCACGATCAGCGCAACGATGGCGACGATTTTGATAATCGCGAACCAGAACTCCAGCTCGCCGAACATCTTCACCGTCACGATATTTAGCGCGAGGAACACCAGCACGCAGAGCAGGGCGCTCATCCAGATGGAGAAGTCAGGGAACCAGAGCTGGAAATAAGCGCTGATCGCCACCACATCGGCGATGCCGGTCACCACCCAGCAGAACCAGTAGGTCCAGCCGGTAAAGTAGCCTGCCCAGGGGCCGAGCAGGTCGGCGGCAAAATCGCTAAAAGATTTGTATTCCAGATTTGACAGCAGCAGTTCGCCCATCGCGCGCATGACGAAAAACAGCATAAATCCGATGATCATATAGACGAAAATGATCGACGGACCCGCCAGACTGATCGTTTTCCCCGACCCCATAAACAGGCCGGTGCCGATGGCACCGCCGATAGCCATCAGCTGAATATGACGATTATGAAGGCTGCGCCGGAGCTTATCCGGGCCTTCTGCTTTTTGCAGCGTAGTTTTAACGTTGTCTACCATAAAATGGTTCCTGTCTGTGATGTTGTGCGGCTCTGCTGGCCGATATTTATCGTTCTTACCGGCAGGTAAGTTGGCATAAGATAGTGTAATTAACGGATTAACAGCTAATGATTTTTGCCAATCCTACAGGATCTCTTGCGCGATGTTGGCATCATTTATTTACGTCTTGTGCAAAGGCACAACTTTTATGCAGCATTGGTATAAAAAAACACATCATTGACCTCTTTTGCAGCAAACGACGGCGGAATGACTACACTTACCGGGTAACCGCAACGGCGGCTAACGGGAGAAACAGGTGAAAGGTATTGCGATCGCGCTGGCGATCATTCTGGCCGTGCTGGCGGGTTTTCCCTGGCTTGAGCGTCATCTGCCGTCGCACCTGAATCCGTTTGCGCCGCTTTTAGTGACCGATCCGCCTGGTTGGGTCACCCGCTACAAGCTGCAGCGCATCCGTCACGATCCCGCCGCCTGCCTGGCGGTGCTGGAGCGTGCGCGGGAGGCGGGGCTGGTAAGTTTTACCCAGCCGCCTCCGATGAGCGGCGCTTGTCCGTTGGCGGCGCCGATTCGCATCCAGCGCTTCGCCGATGTAAGGCTCAGCAGCAGCTTTCTTGCCAGCTGTCCGTTGGCGGTCAGCAGCACGATGTTTGTACTACAGGCAGACAGGCGCGCGCGCTCCGGCCCTCTGCATTCGTCGCTGAGGCAGATTGAACATGTCGGCAGCTACGCCTGCCGGAATATTTATCATCGTGCGCAGGGGCGGCGAAGCGAGCATGCAACGGCGGATGCGTGGGATGTGACGGCGTTCCGGCTGGCGAACGGCACACGCATCAGCGTTGGACGCGACTGGCGCAGGCCTGATGAAGCGAGCGATTTACTACATCAGTGGTTCAACGACAGCTGCGCCTGGTTTGGCAATACGTTGGGGCCGGACTATAACGCGGCGCACGCCACACATTTTCATCTGGGGATGCGGGGCTATGGAATTTGCCGTTAACGGTGGCGATTTTTAGCACAGCGGCGAAAAAATTTATTATCACGGC
>NZ_JANION010000051.1:0-22461 GCF_024610815.1 Mixta sp. | reverse complement strand
GAGCTGAACGGCAGCGAACTGCCGCGCTCCTTCAACATCGTGACAAATGATATCCTGATGTCGAAGCTCAGCTACAAGCTGATGAAGAAAAGCATTCAGGAAAATACCCACCACGTTTTTAATTTTAACTATGATAACGCGGCGACCTGCATGTTGCGCAGTGACGATATCGATCTTTATATCGGCGAGGATAAAAACCTTAGCCCGGAAGTTAAAATAAGAACCATCGGACACAGCGAATGCGTCTTTATTGCGAAAAAAGACCATCCCGTTCTGCAGATGGAAAAGTCGCTTAAAGAGTTAAAGGAATATATCCTTATTGTCTCAAAAAATAAGCTGAAGGAAGAAATGGAAAGTCTCTACCGGGAGCGCGGCTATAAGCGCAAAATCCATGGGGTTAGCGCCGGTTATCTTCCCATGGTCGAAAACGTCATTCAGACCGATAGCCTGGGCGTCGTCCCGCTCTATGTGGTTGAGGT
Organism: Mixta sp.; assembly: GCF_024610815.1. Lineage (NCBI taxonomy): Bacteria > Pseudomonadati > Pseudomonadota > Gammaproteobacteria > Enterobacterales > Erwiniaceae > Mixta > Mixta sp. The sequence goes on along the minus strand of NZ_JANION010000051.1, from coordinate 21,982 downwards.
TTTGCAACGAATGAATATTGAAGTGGATTTCTTCAGGCCGGAGTTTGAACTGCCGAAAGTCCGCATTATTCAGGCATGGCATCCGCGTTACCATAACTGCTCATCGCATAAATGGCTACGCGATATTTCTAAAGATCTGCTGGAGTTTTAAAGGTCTTAAGAGAGCGACAGATAAGCGCGTCGGCATGAATTAACGCCCCGGTTAAGGGGCGTTTTTATTGCGGCATATCAGTAAACGATAACCACTTTGCCGCGCATATGGCCTTCCAGAACTCTGGCGTGCGCCTGGGTTAAGCTTTCCACGCTGAGACCATGCAGCGTTTCATTCAGCGTTGTTGCCAGTTTCCCTTCATCCAGCAGCTGCGCAACGTCATTCAGGATTTCGCCCTGACGCGCCATATCCGGCGTGGTGTACATGCTGCGGGTGAACATAAATTCCCAGTGCAGCGCCGCGCTTTTTAACTTCAGCTGATCCATATCGAGCGGATGCGCGTTTTCAACGATAGTGCAGATCTGACCCTGCGGCGCGATCAGCTTGCCGATAGTCTCCCAGTGGCCATCGGTATCGTTCAGGCAAAAAATGTAGTCCACCTGCTGGATGCCGTGCTGCGCCAGTTCTTCCGGCATATTTTGATAGTTAATCACCAGATCCGCCCCGCGATCTTTACACCACTGAACGGAATCAGGACGGGAGGCGGTAGCGATCACTTTCACCTTGCTGTGCATTTTGGTGAAGGGAATCGCCAGCGAGCCGACCCCGCCCGCGCCGCCGATAATCAACAGCGTTTGCTCTTCCGTCGCTTCTTCAATACGCAGGCGTTCAAACAGGCCTTCCCATGCGGTTAATGCGGTCAGCGGGATTGCCGCCGCCTGTCCCCAGTCAAGCGTGCGTGGCTTATGGCCGGTAATGCGCGCATCCACCAGATGCAGCGTACTATTGCTGCCCGGACGCGTTACGTCGCCCGCGTAGTAAACCTCATCGCCTGTCTTAAAGCCGGTGACTTTGCTGCCCACTTCTACCACTACGCCGCTGGCGTCCCAGCCCAAAATGCGTGGCTGTTGCAGACCGCTTTTCTGCACGCCTTTATGGACCTTGGTATCGACCGGGTTGATCGAGACCGCTTTCACTTCCACCAGCAGATCATACTCGCCAGGCGTCGGCTGTTCCGGCTGAATTTCAATAAACTGTTCCGGGTTTTCCGGGTTAACGGCAATCGCTCGCATAGTCATTTCACTTCTCCTCAGTTGATAAGGTAAGTGTAGAGGGGTGAGCCGAAAGTGATAAGATGGACAATAACTCACACAGTGTTCGTAACAGGTGAACAATGGGCTTAAAACGCTTACAGGATATGGCACTGTTCGCGCTGGTCGCTGAAAGCGGCAGTTTTACTGCCGCCGCACGTCGCGCCGGGCTACCGAAATCGAGCGTAAGCCAGCGCATCAGTCAGCTGGAACAGGCGATTGGCCTGCGCCTGCTTAATCGCACCACGCGTCAACTTAACCTGACTTTTGCCGGCGAACGCTACCTTATCCACTGTCAGGAGATGATACAGGCCAGCGAGCGTGCGGATCTGGCGATTGAGCGTCTGCGCGACAACCCAAGCGGCCGCCTGCGCATCACCAGCCCCGCCGGCATCGGCGCGACGCTGCTGGCGCGCTGCAACGCCGAGTTTCAGCAGCACTACCCGGATGTGACGCTGGAGGTATCGGTCTCTGATGATATGCGCGATCTGGTGCAGGAGGGCTTTGATGTGGCGCTGCGCACCGGCAAGCCGCAAGACTCTTCGCTAATCGGTCGGCGCGTTGGCCTGTGTGAACGACTGTTGGTCGCTTCAGCGCGCTATCTGGCGCAAAAGCCGGTAATAACCCATCCGCAGCAGCTTTCAGCCCATCGTTGCATCGCCCATCGTGCCTGGGCGGAGTGGTTGTTGCGTCGCGGCGAAGAACACTATCGCTGGCTGCTGCCGTCCATGCATCTGACGGATAATCTGCTCTACGCGCGTGAGTGCGCGCTTAACGATGCGGGCATTACGCTGCTGCCGCGTTTTCTTACCGAAGCATTTATTGCGCAGGGCGAACTGGTGCAGGTATTGCCGGAGTGGGAAACGGAAGGGAATGAGCTCTGGCTGGTATGGCCGGGACGTAAGCTAAACTCGCCGGCGCTGGCGCGCTTTATCGACTTCGCTTTGCAGAATGCGGCGTTTCGAGAATTCTACCGTTAAAAAAAGCGGCCCGTGGGCCGCTTTCTGCATTACTTGCTCATACGCTTGTACTTGATGCGCTTCGGCTCCAGCGCTTCGGCGCCGAGCGTACGCTTCTTGTACTCTTCGTATTCGGTAAAGTTGCCTTCGAAGAACTCCACTTTGCCCTCATCCTGGTAATCGAGGATGTGGGTGGCGATACGGTCAAGGAACCAGCGGTCATGCGAGATCACCATCGCGCAGCCGGGGAACTCCAGCAGGGCGTTTTCCAGCGCGCGCAGGGTTTCGATATCCAGGTCGTTGGTCGGTTCATCGAGCAGCAGCATGTTGCCGCCGACCTGCAGCAGCTTCGCCAGATGCAGACGACCGCGCTCACCGCCGGAAAGTTCGCCAACGCGTTTGCCCTGATCGACGCCTTTAAAGTTAAAGCGGCCGACGTAAGCGCGGCTTGGCATTTCGGTGTTGCCGATCTTCATGATATCCAGCCCGCCGGAGACTTCTTCCCAGACGGTTTTGGCATTATCCATGCTGTCGCGGAACTGATCGACAGAGGCCAGTTTCACCGTTTCACCCAGGGTGATGGTGCCGCTGTCCGGCTGTTCCTGGCCTGACATCATGCGGAACAGCGTCGATTTACCGGCGCCGTTCGGACCGATGATGCCGACAATCGCGCCTTTCGGCACCGAGAAGGAGAGATCGTCGATCAGCACGCGGTCGCCGTACGATTTACGCAGGTTGCTGACCTCCACCACTTTGTCGCCGAGGCGCGGACCCGGTGGAATAAACAGCTCGTTGGTTTCGTTACGTTTCTGGTATTCGGTGCTGTTCAGCTCTTCAAAGCGCGCCAGACGGGCTTTGCCCTTGGACTGACGGCCCTTCGCGCCCTGACGCACCCACTCCAGCTCTTTCTCAATGGATTTGCGACGCGCGGCTTCCTGAGACGCTTCCTGCGCCAGACGCTGATCCTTCTGCTCCAGCCAGGAAGAGTAGTTGCCTTCCCACGGAATGCCTTCGCCGCGGTCCAGCTCCAGAATCCAGCCCGCCACGTTATCAAGGAAGTAACGGTCATGGGTGATCGCCACTACGGTGCCTTCGAAATCGTGCAGGAAGCGTTCCAGCCACGCGACGGATTCCGCATCCAGGTGGTTGGTCGGTTCGTCGAGCAGCAGCATATCCGGTTTTTCCAGCAGCAGACGGCACAGCGCGACGCGACGGCGCTCACCACCGGAGAGGTTGCTGATTTTGGCGTCCCAGTCCGGCAGGCGCAGCGCATCGGCGGCGCGTTCCAGCTGGACATTGAGGTTGTGACCGTCGTGCGCCTGAATGATCTCTTCCAGCTTGCCCTGTTCAGCGGCCAGCTTGTCGAAATCGGCTTCCGGCTCGGCGTACAGCGCGTAGACTTCATCCAGACGCTTCAGCGCGCCGACCACTTCGGCTACCGCTTCTTCCACCGATTCGCGCACGGTGTGTTCCGGGTTCAGCTGCGGTTCCTGCGGCAGGTAGCCGATCTTGATGCCAGGCTGCGGACGCGCTTCGCCTTCGATATCTTTATCGATGCCCGCCATGATACGCAGCAGGGTGGATTTACCCGCGCCGTTTAAGCCCAGTACGCCAATTTTCGCGCCAGGGAAGAAGCTAAGAGAGATGTTTTTAAGAATGTGACGCTTCGGCGGAACGACTTTGCCGACGCGATGCATGCTGTAGACGAATTGAGCCACGTGAAATGAGCCTCTTATGGTCTGTGTGGTAATCGGGGCGTCATCGCCCGCTCAGAACAGCAAGTTTAGCGGTTTTCCCTGCTTAATCACAGCCGTCATCCCGGTGATTGTTCGCTTTTCGCCACCGTAGCGACGCGCGTCGTTTCAGGGCGTCAGCAGGGTCACGCCGGATTGCCGCAGATGCTGCGCCAGCGGTTCCGGCGGCGCGCTGTCGCTGATGAGCGTATCGAAGCGGCCGAGATCGCCGATGCGCGCCGGCAGCACCTTGTTGTACTTGCTGCTGTCCGCCAGCAGCAGCGCGCGATGCGTTCGGGCGAGGGCGCGCTGCTTCATCGGCAGTTCGTTGAAGTTGTAGCAGGTGGCGCCCTGCTGCGCATCCAGACCTGCCGCTGAGATAAAGGCGAGCGTAGGGCAGATCTCATCGAGAATCGTGACGGCGCCGTGTGGAGAAAAGACGGCGTTGTCAGGATGAAATTCGCCGCCGCTGAGGATCACGCGGCACGCTTTCTTCTCTTTTAACGACAAAAAGGTATTGATCGCGCAGCAGACGGCGGTAAACGGCAGCGCGTCGTCAATCGCATCGATCACCCAGGGCATCGTGGTGCCGCAGTCGAAAAAGACGGTGTCATCGGGGCTAATCAGGCTGGCCGCCAGCTTTGCCAGCTGTTGTTTCTTATCGACATTATGCGATTGTTGATCGGAGACGAAATAGTGCTCATGTCCGCCTTTGGCGGCGCTGACGATATAGCCGCCCAGCAGAACCAGACAAGAAGGCTGTTCGTTAAGATCGCGTCGAATCGTCATCTCCGAGACGCCCAGCAGCCGTGCCGCCTCTTTCAGATGAATTTTATCAATGCGCCTGATCGCCTGCGCCAGTTTACCGATTCGCTCTTCGCGCCGGGTTTCCATGATGCCATTCCCTGTTTGTCTGTTTCTCTTATGTTAACCCTAAACAATCAGAGCGTCAGCCGCCGCAGTGCGACAAGATCCGTACCGCGTGAAATCGAAGAAAAGTAAATTTTGTGAAGAACGTGGCACGACGCCAGCGGCCTGGTTAGCATGAAGAATGCCTGGCATAGGGCCGGACCGGTTAACAACAGAGGAGAGCGTGTGGTGACTCACAGGAAGGAGAGATGGCGTTACTGGCTGGCCAGCATTTGCCTGCTTGCCGTTAGCGGCAGCGCACTGGCCGATTCGCTGGATGAACAGCGTAATCGCTACCAGCAAATTAAACAGGCCTGGGATAATAATCAGATGGACGTGGTGGCGCAGCTGATGCCCACGCTGAAGGATTACCCGCTTTATCCCTATCTGGAATATCGCCAGCTGTCGCAGCATCTCGATCAGGAAACCGGCCTGGCGGTCAACGATTTTATTAAACGCTATCCTACGCTGCCGCCGGTGCGCACGCTGGCGTCGCGCTTTGTCAACGAGCTGGCGCGGCGGGAAGACTGGCGCGGCCTGCTGGTATTCAGCCCGGAAGAGCCGACGCCGGTCGCCGCGCGCTGTAACTGGTACTATGCCAAATGGGCCACCGGCCAGCAGCAGGTCGCCTGGGAAGGCGCGAAGAAGATCTGGCTGCGTGGCACAGCGCTGCCGTCCACCTGCGATAAGCTGTTCAACGTCTGGCAGGCGGCGGGAGAACAGACGCCGATCGCCACGCTGGAGCGCATCCGTCTGGCGATGGTGGCGGGCAACGGCAGTCTGGTGAACTACCTCGCCAAACAGCTGCCGTCCGACTATCAAACGATGGCGAATGCGGTGATGGCGCTGCAAAACGATCCCGCCACGGTAGAAGGCTTCGCCCGCAGCGTCGGGCCGACCGACTTTACCCGTCAGGCGACCTCGCTGGCTTTCGCGCGCGTGGCGCGTGAAGATGCGGAAAACGCGCGGGCGATGATCCCGACGCTGGTGCGTTTGCAGCAGATGAGCGAGCAGGAAGCGCAGGAATTACGTGAGGCGGTGGCGTGGCGGCTGATGGGCAACGACGTCACCAGCGAGCAGGCGCGCTGGCGCGATAATGTCGTAATGAGCAGCGGCTCTACTTCTCTTATCGAACGCCGCGTGCGCCTGGCGCTGAGCAACAACGATCGACGCGGATTAAATACCTGGATCGCGCGTCTCGACCCGGACGCCAAAGAGAAAGATGAGTGGCAATACTGGCAGGCGGATCTGCTGCTGGAACGCGGTCGCAAAGAGGAAGCGGAGGATATCCTGCGTAAGCTGATGCAGTCGCGCGGCTTTTATCCGATGGTAGCGGCGCAGCGTCTGGGGGTGAAATATCCGCTGCGGGTCGATGAGGCGCCGCGTCCCGACAGCTCGCTCGATAACGGGCCGGAAATCGCCCGTGTGCGCGAGCTGATGTACTGGGGAATGGATAACCTGGCGCGTTCTGAATGGAGCCGTCTGATCGCCAGCAAAACCGCCTCGCAGCAGCAGATGCTGGCGCGCTACGCGCTGAACCACGGCTGGTGGGATCTCAGCGTGCAGGCCACCATTACCGGCAAGCTGTGGAACCACCTCACCGAGCGTTTCCCGCTGGCCTGGCAAACGCAGTTTAACCAGTACACGCGCGATAAAAGCATTCCGCCAAGCTACGCCATGGCGATCGCTCGTCAGGAAAGCGCGTGGAACCCGAAAGCGCGATCGCCGGTCGGCGCGTCGGGGCTGATGCAGATCATGCCAGCTACCGCCAGCCATACGGTGAAGATGTACAGCATTCCGGGCTACGTTAACAGCAGTCAGCTGCTGGACCCGCAGACCAACATTCAGATCGGCACGCAATATCTGGAGTACGTTTATCAGCAGTTCGATCAGAATCGCATCTTCTCTTCCGCCGCCTATAACGCCGGGCCGGGAAGGGTGCGCACCTGGCAAAAAGTCAGCAACGGGCAGCTCGACGCCGTCGCCTTTATTGAGACCATTCCCTTCTCGGAGACGCGCGGCTATGTGAAAAACGTACTGGCCTATGACGCTTACTACCGTTATTTACTCGATCAGCCCGATAATATCCTGTCTGACAGCGAGTGGAAGCGCCGCTACTGAATATGCTACTCTTCCGTACTCGCCAATGAGTACGGAAGAATTTCATGACTTCACATTCCCCGATCCCGGTTACCGAACACCCGCAGGATGAAAACTGGCTCCGTTTCGTTAATCTGCTGGAGCGTGCTTTCCCACTGGATCTTCAACTGCCGCTGCTGCAACTGATGATGACGCCGGATGAACGCGAAGCCTTCGGCACGCGCCTGCGTATTATCGAGGAGCTGCTGCGTGGCGAGCTGAGCCAGCGCGAGCTGAAAAATGAACTCGGCGTCGGCATCGCCACCATTACGCGCGGCTCCAACAGCCTGCGCACCGCGCCGCCTGCGCTAACCGCCTGGCTGGAAGAGCAGCTGTCGATCAAGAAATAGCAGGGATTACGCCTGTTTGTAGATAGCATTATGGAACGGACACAGCGCCAGCACTAACGCCTGATGATAGACGCTGGTGCGCGTCAGCAGACCCTGAGTAAAGACGCCGATTGCGCCGCCCTGATGTTTGATATTGTCGATGCCGGTCAAACGCGCCATTTCTTCGCCCAGCTCATGCCCGGCATGAATGCCCGCCATGACCACCGCCGGCAGGGTAAAACTGGCAGAGCGGGACTCGCCGCGCTGCTGGTGATTTTCCACCACCATCCATGCGAAGGCGTCGTCGCCTTCTATGCCCGCTTCAATCGCGACCCAAAAGTCTGCTTCCGGTCTGACCTTTCGCGCGTTCATCACGCGCTGACGTGCGCCAGTTCGCGTTTCTGTATTTGTAAGCGGCTGGGCGGCCACGCCGCTGTCGACCTCGACGCCCTCGATATGGCAGGATCCTTCGCCAAACACATCGTTGAAAGCCTGAGAAATGGCGTTAATTTTTGCCGGATTGATGGTAGCAGCAACAACATGGTGCATAATTACTTGAACCTTCTACGCAATTTTGACGCAGTATAACGGAAAAAACGCATGTTACAGGTCTATCTTGTTCGCCACGGGGAAACGGTGTGGAACGCGGCCAGGCGCATTCAGGGACAGTCTGACAGCGCACTGACTGAAAAGGGAGAGCAGCAGGCTCGGCAGGTGGGGGAGCGGGCTAAATCGCTTGGCATCACCCATGTAATCGGTAGCGATTTGGGCCGTACGCGGCGCACGGCGGAAATTATCGCTGACGCCTGCGGTTGCAGCGTGACACTGGACGCCCGGCTGCGCGAACTGAATATGGGCGTGCTGGAACAGCGTCCTATCGATTCGCTGAGCGAAGAAGAAGAAGGTTGGCGGCGCTCGTTGGTCAACGGTACGGCGAATGGCCGTATTCCTGAAGGCGAAAGTATGGCTGAGCTGGCGGCGCGCATGCAGCAGGCGCTTAACGCCTGTCTGGATCTGCCGGCCGGCAGCCGACCGCTGTTGGTCAGCCACGGTATCGCGCTGGGCGTGCTGATCGGCACGCTGCTGGGGCTGCCCGCGCACGCCGAACGCCGCCTGCGGCTACGTAACTGTTCCATTTCACGCGTCGATCATCAGCAGAGCGCCTGGCTGGCGCCGGGATGGGTGGTTGAGACGGCGGGCGACGTTTCGCATCTCGATCTGCCTGCGCTGGATGAATTGCAGCGTTAAGCTAACGGGCCCGCATTAAGCGGGCCCGTACTGTTTCAGTCGGCGGTGCGACGAACGATGGGAATCAGGTATTCGCAGCGGATCTCTTTCGGCGGCTCGGCGCGCTTTTTGCCGCCGTGCGTGTAAAAGCGCTCGATATCCTGACCCTGGCGACGCGTTAGCTGTAACGTCGGCATACAGGTGCCATACAGCATCAGGATGAAATCCTGCAGCTGGCTGCGCGGGCCTTCGTAATTAAACTGTACGTAATCGCCGCCTTCCAGCAGAACGGTCTGCCCCGACTGCATGGTTTTCGCCAGCTGCTCAGACGGCACGGCGGTAGTGTAAAGGATCTCTTGCTCGTCATCCTTTTCCTGGCTCGGCCGCACCTGATGCAGCCCGTACAGCACGGGCGGCACGGTGTCGGTTTCCAGCAGGAACTGCTGCCAGAAATGGACGCGCATCTCGTCGCGGTAGCGGGAAATTTGCTCCAGCGTACAGGTATAGCTCTGGGTTTGCCCTATCAGCACCGTTTCCGGCAGCGTCACATAGTGCGCTTCAGGCAGCGGCATATCATCCAGGCGAATCGGCGGGCGCAGGCCGTAAGCGTTCCATTCGGAAGCGCGACGATACCAGGCGGGCGTTTGAGCAAACTGCTTTTTAAAGGCGCGCGTAAAAGTCTGCTGTGAATCGAAGCGGTACTGTAACGCGATATCGAGAATAGGACGGCTGGTCAGCCGCAGCGCCACCGCCGCTTTCGACAGGCGTCGGGCGCGAATATAAGCGCCAATCGCATGACCGGTCACTTCTTTGAACATTCTTTGCAGATGCCATTTGGAGTAACCCGCTTTCGCCGCCACGTTATCCAGTGACAGCGGCTGATCGAGATGGCTCTCCAGCCAGACAAGCAAATCGCGAATGATACCAGCTTGGTCCATAAAACATCCTCTTGTACTTAGATTGGCGCAGGCAACGCAAAGTCGCGGGATCATAGCACTAAATGCGCAAAAAACGCCGAAGGTTTTACTTGTTAGATTGTGCTATATCCTTGCAAAGGGAGAGCGGTAAAATTAGCGGCGCTTATCCTTAGCGGAGCGTAATAGCTAACGAAACTAATAATATATAATGGTAACGGTATGATAATAAAAAAATTGTTAATAATTACAATGGCGACTTTGTTTACCGCCAGCGTCGGCGCTGAAGAGATCGGTTCGGTGGATACCGTCTTTAAGATGTTTGGCCCGGATCATAAGATCGTGGTTGAAGCGTTTGACGACCCGGATGTGCAAAACGTGACCTGCTATATCAGCCGGGCAAAGACGGGCGGGATTAAAGGCGGGCTGGGGCTGGCGGAAGATACTTCCGACGCGGCGATCTCCTGTCAGCAGGTGGGACCGGTTACGCTTAGCGACCGCATCGCGCAGGGAAAAGCGCAGGGCGAAACGGTGTTCCGCAAGCGAACCTCGCTGCTGTTTAAGAAGCTGCAGGTGGTGCGTTTTTATGACCAGAAACGCAATGCGCTGATCTATCTCTCATATTCGGATAAGGTGGTGGAAGGTTCGCCGAAGAATGCATTGAGCGCCGTGCCGATTATGCCGTGGGGACGCTAAAAGAAGAAACGGCGAGGAAACTCGCCGTTCGTTTGTTTGTTTATTCCTGCAGGTCGCCGCAGAACCGGTACCCTTCGCCATGAATAGTGGCGATAATTTCCGGCGTATCCGGCGTCGATTCGAAATGTTTGCGAATACGACGGATAGTCACGTCAACCGTACGATCGTGCGGCTTCAGCTCGCGGCCGGTCATTTTTTTCAGCAGGTCGGCGCGGGTCTGAATCTTGCCCGGGTTCTCGCAGAAGTGCAGCATGGCGCGGAACTCGCTGCGCGGCAGCTTATACTGCTCGCCGTTCGGGCTGATCAGAGAGCGGCTGTTGATGTCCAGCTCCCAGCCATTAAACTTATAGCTTTCGACCTGCTTGCGCTCTTCGCTGGTGGCGGAGAGGTTCATAGTGCGGGAAAGCAGATTGCGCGCGCGAATGGTTAATTCACGTGGGTTGAATGGCTTGGTGATATAGTCATCTGCGCCAATTTCCAGGCCAAGAATTTTATCCACTTCATTGTCGCGGCCGGTTAAAAACATCAGTGCGACATTTGCCTGTTCGCGTAGCTCACGCGCCAGTAACAGACCATTTTTACCTGGCAGATTAATGTCCATAATCACCAGATTAATATCGTTATCGGTCAATACCTGATGCATCTCTGCGCCATCCGTCGCTTCGAACACTTCGTAGCCTTCAGCTTCAAAGATGCTCTTTAGAGTGTTGCGCGTGACTAGTTCATCTTCAACGATAAGAATATGCGGGATCTGCATGAGTTCGCTACCTAAAATTTGCCAACAAAATCGGAAACAGGATGTACTGCGTTAACGCCGGAAATGATGTTTGCCGGATAACCGAAGTACAGAATTATGTTCTTGATGCACCATCCATCAACGTCAACAACATTGTCAGCTCAGCCATAAGGATGAATCCTGCATGCCCCGGCAGTGCCAAATGGCCGTTATCCTAACTGTATTAACAGCAACATAACAGCGCAGAGTACAACCGATAAGCATTAAAACAACGCTTCGTTGACTTATATCAAATCAAGTGTAGCACGTTAACACTTTTGTGAAAAATGCTCATCAGAATGCCAGCTTAGCTCACAATAATCAGGCTTTAACCCTGGTCTCAGCCTCCTGATAGTGTGCGAAAGTTTACTAAGTTAATTATTAAAATACAATTTTGATTTATAAGAACTTATTTATGATATTTCTTTGTTATTAATGTTTGTATGAGTTGAATTGTTTAAAGGCGTTAAAACCAAATTTTACTATCCTTCTGCGTAAAGTTACTTATTTGTTATGTGATTGATACTGTTATTTAACATGACGTCGTGTCAGAGTAACGGCTACAAGTTTGTTTACTTTCAGGGTTTATATGCGTTTTCCGCTTATTCTTGTTTCTCCCGCCCGTCCGGAAAATATCGGCGCCGCCGCGCGCGCGATGAAAACTATGGGTTTTTCTGAGTTGCGCATTGTGCAAAGCGATGCCTGGCGGCAGCCTGCGGCGCGCATTGTGGCGCATGGGGCAGGCGAGATTATTGATAATATTCAACATTACTCCTCGCTTTCCGCTGCGCTGGCGGATATCGATTTTTCCGTCGCCACTACCGCGCGCAGCCGTGCGAAATTCCGCTATTACGCCACGCCGCAGCAGGTAGAAACTATTCTGCGTGAAAAACAGCAGTGGGTGGGCAGCATGGCGCTGGTGTTTGGCCGGGAGGATAGCGGGCTGACCAACGACGAGCTGGCGCAGGTGGATCTGTTGACCGGCATTCCAATGGCGAACGACTATCCTTCGCTGAATCTGGGGCAGGCGGTAATGGTGTACTGCTATCAACTCTCTGCGTTGATGCAGGTAGCGCCTGCGGTGCCTGCGTTGGCGGACGGCCAGCAGCTGGACGCGCTGCGCCAGCGTGTGACGGCGTTGCTGGAGCGGCTGAATGTCGCCGACGATGAAAAACTGGCGGACTGGCTCCAGCAGCGCATCGGGCTACTGGAGCAGCGCGACAGCGCGATGCTCCACCGGTTGTTGCACGATATTGAAAAAAATCTTTAGCGGAAAATCTGGTCTGATCGCTGAAAGCTGGATAATGATGCCGGAATTAAGGGGTCAGATAATAGATTAGCCCGGCGGGAAGCGGAATTCGGCCTTTCCGCTGTTGTCCGTTTCGCCGTGGGTTGCCGATAAATCCATTGACTTCATTCGGCAATTGCTTTACTTCTGAAAAGCAGACAGACACGAAACAGACAGACAAAATCACATGCGTACAAACAGCCTGAACACCATCATTATTACTACCACCATTACCACAGGTAACGGTGCGGGCTGACGCATACAAGAAAAAAGAGAAAAAGCCCGCACCTGACAAGGTGCGGGCTTTTTTTTCGGCTTAAATTCAGGAGATCTTTAAACGATGCGAGTGCTGAAATTCGGTGGAACCTCAGTGGCAAATGCGGAACGCTTTCTGCGTGTTGCCGACATACTTGAAAGCAACGCGCAACAGGGACAGGTGGCCACCGTACTCTCCGCGCCAGCTAAAATCACTAACCATCTGGTGGCCATGATTGAGAAAACCATCAGCGGTCAGGATGCCGCGCCGAATATCAGCGACGCCGAACAGATTTTTGCTTCGTTGCTACAGGGCCTAGAGGCTGCGCAGCCGGGCTTCGCCTGGGAGAAGATGCAGTCGCTGGTCGATAAAGAGTTCGCGCAGCTGAAGCAGACGCTGCACGGCATTAGCCTGCTGGGGCAGTGTCCCGACAGCGTCAACGCGGCGATTATCTGTCGTGGCGAAAAGCTCTCTATCGCGATTATGGAAGCATTGCTGCAGGCGCGAGGCCATCGCGTCAGCGTTATCGATCCGGTCAGTATGCTGCTGGCGCACGGCCACTACCTGGAATCGACAGTCGATATCGCCGAATCTACGCGTCGCATCGCCGCCAGCCATATTGCGGCCGACAGCATGATCCTGATGGCGGGCTTTACCGCCGGTAACGAACGCGGCGAGCTGGTGGTGCTGGGGCGCAACGGCTCTGACTACTCCGCCGCCGTGCTGGCCGCCTGCCTGCGCGCCGACTGTTGTGAAATCTGGACCGACGTCGACGGCGTCTATACCTGCGATCCGCGTCAGGTGCCGGACGCCCGCCTGCTGAAATCGATGTCCTACCGGGAGGCGATGGAACTCTCCTACTTCGGGGCGAAAGTGCTGCATCCGCGCACCATCGCGCCAATCGCTCAGTTCCAGATCCCCTGCCTGATTAAAAATACCGCTAACCCGCAGGCGCCAGGCACGCTGATCGGCGGCGACGTCAGCGATGACGTCAATCCGGTGAAGGGCATTACCAACCTGAACAGCATGGCGATGTTCAACGTCTCCGGCCCCGGCATGAAGGGCATGATCGGCATGGCGGCGCGCGTCTTCGCCGCGATGTCGCGCGCCGGCATTTCCGTTGTGCTGATTACGCAGTCTTCTTCCGAATACAGCATCAGCTTCTGCGTGCCGCAGAACGAGCAGGCGCGCGCGCGCCGCGTGCTGGAAGATGAGTTTTATCTGGAGCTGAAAAACGGCCTGCTGGAGCCGCTGGATGTGATGGAGCAACTGGCTATCGTTTCCGTCGTCGGCGACAACATGCGCACCCAGCGCGGCATTTCCGCGAAATTCTTCGCGGCGCTGGCGCGCGCCAATATCAATATCGTCGCTATTGCCCAGGGCTCGTCAGAGCGCTCAATCTCCGTGGTGGTCAATAATGATGACGCCACCACCGCCGTGCGCGTGGTGCACCAGATGCTGTTTAACACCGATCAGGTGATTGAGGTCTTCGTGGTCGGCGTCGGCGGCGTCGGCGGCGCGCTGCTGGAGCAGCTGCACCGTCAGCAGGCGTGGCTAAAGAACAAGCATATCGATCTGCGCGTCTGCGGCATCGCCAATTCAAAAGCGCTGCTGACTAACGTGCACGGCATCGATCTCAGCAACTGGCAGGGCGCGTTGCGCGAAGCCAGCGAGCCGTTCAACGCTGAGCGTCTGATCCGGCTGGCTAAGGAGTATCATCTGCTGAACCCGGTGATCGTCGACTGTACCTCAAGCCAGGCGGTCGCCGATCAATATGCCGATTTCCTGGCGGAAGGCTTCCATATCGTCACGCCGAATAAAAAGGCCAACACTTCCTCCTGGAATTACTATCAGCAGCTGCGCGCGGCGGCGGCAAAGTCGCGACGCAAATTCCTCTACGACACCAATGTCGGCGCCGGTCTGCCGGTCATTGAAAACCTGCAAAATCTGCTCAATGCGGGCGATGAGCTAATCAGTTTCTCCGGGATTCTCTCTGGATCGCTTTCCTTTATTTTCGGTAAGCTGGATGAAGGGATGTCGCTGTCCGAGGCGACGAAGCTGGCGCGCGAGATGGGCTTTACCGAGCCGGATCCGCGCGACGATCTGTCGGGTATGGATGTGGCGCGCAAACTGCTGATTCTGGCGCGTGAGGCAGGCTATCAGCTGGAGCTGAGCGATATCGACATCGAAGCGCTGCTGCCGCCGGAATTTACCGCCATCGCCGACGTCGACGCCTTTATGCAGCGTCTGCCTGAGCTGGATGACGCTTTCGCCAGCCGGGTGCAGGCGGCGCGCGAGGCGGGCAAAGTGCTGCGCTTTGTCGGCGCGATAGAAGAGGGCGGGCGTTGCCGCGTGAAGATCGATGCGGTAGACGGCAACGATCCGCTGTATAAAGTGAAAAACGGCGAGAATGCGCTGGCGTTTTACAGTCGTTACTATCAGCCGATTCCGCTAGTGTTGCGCGGCTACGGCGCTGGCAATGACGTCACTGCCGCCGGGGTGTTCGCCGATCTGCTGCGCACGCTGTCATGGAAGTTAGGAGTTTAAACATGGTGAAAATTTACGCGCCGGCCTCAATCGGCAACGTCAGCGTCGGCTTTGACGTATTGGGCGCGGCGGTGTCGCCGGTGGACGGTTCGCTATTGGGCGACTGCGTCACCGTTGAAGCGGCGGAAACATTCAGCCTGGTGAATCAGGGGCGTTTTGTCAGCAAGCTGCCGACGAAGACGGAAGAGAATATCGTCTACCAGTGCTGGGCGCGCTTTTGCGAAGCGATCGGCAAAACCGTGCCGGTGCGCATGACGCTGGAAAAAAATATGCCGATAGGCTCCGGCCTCGGCTCCAGCGCCTGTTCCGTCGTCGCCGGTCTGATGGCAATGAACGAATTCTGCGGCAGGCCGCTGGATGATAACCAGCTCCTGACGCTAATGGGCGAGCTGGAAGGACGCATCTCCGGCAGCGTGCATTATGACAACGTGGCGCCCTGTTTCCTGGGCGGCCTGCAGCTAATGCTGGAAGAGAACGGCATTATCAGCCAGGCGGTGCCCTGTTTTGACGACTGGCTGTGGGTGATGGCCTATCCCGGTATTAAGGTCTCCACCGCAGAGGCGAGGGCGATCCTGCCGGCGCAGTATCGCAAAGAGGATTGTATTAAGCACGGGCGCTATCTGGCGGGCTTCATTCACGCCTGCCATACCGCGCAGCCGCAGCTGGCGGCGAAACTGATGCGCGATGTGATTGCTGAGCCATACCGTACTAAGCTGCTGCCGGGCTTCGCCGACGCGCGTCAGGCGGCGCAGGATATCGGCGCGCTGGCCTGCGGCATTTCCGGTTCAGGCCCGACGCTGTTCGCGGTTTGCGACAATATGGAAACAGCGCAGCGTATGGCGGACTGGTTGCAACAACACTATCTGCAAAATGATGAAGGCTTCGTCCATATATGCCGTGCCGACACGGCGGGCGCACGAAAACTGGGATAACGCATGAAACTCTACAATCTTAAGGATCACAACGAGCAGGTCAGTTTCGCACAGGCCGTCAAGCAGGGCCTGGGCAAGCAGCAGGGGCTGTTCTTTCCACTGGAGCTGCCGGAATTTGAGCTGACCGAAATCGATGCCATGCTGGAGATGGATTTCGTCACCCGCAGCAGCAAGATTCTTTCCGCTTATATCGGCGACGAAATCGCTGCGCATCAGCTGGCGGAGCGCGTAAAAGCGGCGTTCGCGTTTCCGGCGCCGGTGGCGCAGGTGACGGAAGATATCGCCTGCCTGGAGCTGTTCCACGGCCCGACGCTGGCGTTTAAAGATTTCGGCGGCCGCTTTATGGCGCAAATGCTTTCTTACATCAGCGGCACGGATGAGCAAATCACTATTCTCACCGCGACCTCCGGCGATACCGGCGCGGCGGTGGCCCACGCTTTCTACGGCATGGAAAACGTGCGCGTGGTCATCCTCTATCCGCAGGGCAAAATCAGCCCCTTGCAGGAGAAGCTGTTCTGTACGCTGGGCGGCAATATCCACACTATCGCTGTCGACGGTGATTTCGACGCCTGTCAGGCGCTGGTGAAGCAGGCGTTTGACGATGAAGCGCTGAAAAAAGCGATTGGCCTGAACTCGGCGAACTCCATCAACATCAGCCGCCTGCTGGCGCAGATCTGCTACTACTTCGAGGCGGTAGCGCAGCTGCCGCAGGAAAAGCGTAATCAGCTGGTGATCTCGGTGCCGAGCGGCAACTTCGGCGATTTAACGGCGGGCCTGCTGGCGAAATCGCTGGGGCTGCCGGTGAAACGCTTTATCGCCGCCACTAACCGCAACGACACCGTGCCGCGTTTTCTCGCCAGCGGCGCCTGGCAGCCGAACACCACTGTCGCCACGCTGTCGAACGCGATGGACGTCAGCCAGCCGAACAACTGGCCGCGCGTGGAGGAGCTGTTCCGCCGTAAAACCTGGCGCCTGACCGATCTCGGCTTCGGCGCGGTGGATGATGAGACGACCCGCAGCACCATGCGCGAGCTGGCGCAGCTGGGCTATATCTCTGAGCCGCATGCCGCTATCGCGTACCGCATGCTGCGCGATCAGCTGCAGCCGGGCGAGTTCGGCCTGTTCCTCGGCACCGCGCATCCGGCGAAGTTTAAGGAGAGCGTCGAGGAAATTCTGCAGCAGACGCTGCCGCTGCCGCCGGAACTGGCGGAGCGCGCCGAACTGCCGCTGCTCTCGCATGAGATGAAGCCTGACTTTACTGAGCTGCGCTTTTTCTTAACGCAGCTGTAAAAGGCAGCGATAAAAAAGCCGCCTTTCGGGGCGGCTTTTTGCTGCGTGGCGCTTACGCCTGTTCGTGGCGCTTAAACACCAGCTCGTCGCCGCGGCTGCTCGCCGCATCGAAGAAGTAGCCTTCCCGATCGAATTCGGTCAGCTGCTGCGCGTCGCTCAGACGATTTTCAATGATGTAGCGACACATCAGGCCGCGCGCCTTTTTGGCATAGAAGCTGATGACTTTGAATTTGCCGTTTTTCTCGTCAAGGAAAACCGGCTTGATAATCCGTCCGTTGATCTTTTTCGGCTGCACGGCGCGGAAGTATTCGTCCGAGGCGAGGTTAATCAGCAGATCGTCGCCCTGCGCCGCCAGCGCCGCGTTCAGCGTCTGCGTCAGGGTTTCGCCCCAGAAACTGTAAAGATCTTTTCCCGCCGGGTTTTCCAGCTTCGTTCCCATTTCCAGACGGTAAGGCTGCATCAGATCCAGCGGACGCAGCACGCCGTACAGTCCTGACAACATGCGTAAATGCTGCTGGGCGAAATCAAAATCCGCTTCGCTAAAACGCTCCGCCTGAAGGCCGGTATAAACATCGCCTTTGAAAGCCAGAATCGCCTGGCGCGCATTTTCCGGTGTGAACTGCGGATGCCAGTCGTTAAAACGTTCGGCGTTTAACAGCGCCAGTTTGTCGCTGATGCTCATCAGTGAGGCGAGAGCGGCGGGCGACAGCTGTCGCGCCACGGCGACCAGCTCCTGTGATTTTTCTAACAGCGCGGGCTGCGTATAGCGCTGCGTCGCCAGCGGCGTCGTGTAGTCAAGCGTCTTGGCTGGCGATATGACCATCAACATAGGGAATTCCTTAGCGTAACCCGCAGGTTCTGTTCTCTTTTCTCGGTTCTCGCCGCCGATGTTAGCAAAAAAGCGCTGCGCTCAGGCAAATCATTACTATCGGTCTGGCCTGTGCGATTTGCATCATCCGCGCATTGCGCGTCGGATTGCGCATGATATTATCGCAACAGACTTTACCCCTGACAGTGACATATCAAGAGAACCCATCATGACGGATAAACTTACTTCTTTACGTCAGCTGACGACTGTCGTTGCCGATACCGGCGATATCGCAGCGATGAAGCTGTACCAGCCGCAGGACGCTACCACGAACCCTTCTCTGATTCTTAACGCCGCACAAATCCCGGAATACCGCAAACTGATCGACGAAGCTATCAGCTGGGCGCGTCAGCAGAGCAGCAATAAAGAAGAACAAATTCAGTACGCCTCTGACAAGCTGGCGGTAAACATCGGTCTGGAAATTCTGAAACTGATCCCAGGCCGCATCTCTACCGAAGTTGACGCCCGTCTCTCTTACGATACCGAAGCAAGCATCGCTAAAGCGCGCAGCCTGATTAAACTCTACAACGATGCGGGTATCAGCAACGATCGCATCCTGATCAAGCTCGCCTCCACCTGGCAGGGCATTCGCGCCGCCGAGCAGCTGGAAAAAGAGGGCATCAACTGTAACCTGACGCTGCTGTTCTCCTTCGCTCAGGCGCGCGCCTGCGCCGAAGCGGGCGTTTACCTGATCTCTCCGTTCGTGGGCCGTATCCTGGACTGGTATAAAGCCAATACCGACAAGAAAGAGTACGCGCCGCATGAAGATCCGGGCGTGGTCTCCGTCAGCGAAATCTATGAGTACTACAAACAGCACGGCTATGAGACCGTGGTGATGGGCGCCAGCTTCCGCAACGTCGGCGAAATTCTGGAGCTGGCCGGCTGCGACCGCCTGACCATCTCTCCGTCTCTGCTGAAAGAGCTGGCCGAGACCGAAGGCAGCGTTGAGCGTAAACTCTCCTTCAGCGGCGAAGTGAAAGCGCGACCGGCGAAAATGACCGAAGCGGAATTCCTGTGGCAGCATAACCAGGATCCGATGGCGGTAGATAAGCTGGCGCAGGGCATCCGCAACTTTGCGGTTGACCAGGGCAAACTGGAAAAAATGATCGCAGATCTGCTGTAATCAGACGCTGCCGCAGTCGAAAAACCGGCTGCGGCAGCGCAGGACAGGCAACTTTTCTCTCCCTGTAGTATCCTTGGCGACAATCCCAAACCCTTACCGATCGCGCTGCGGCGGTACCTGTCATGACTAACATTATGAATACCTTACGCATTGGACTTATATCCGTTTCAGATCGCGCCGCTAACGGCATTTATCAGGATCAGGGCATTCCGGCGCTGGAAAGCTGGCTCTCTACCGCGCTGACTACGCCTTTTGTTATTGAAACGCGTCTTGTGCCCGATGAGCAGCCGCTGATCGAAGAAGCGCTTTGCGAGCTGGTGGATGAGCGTTTCTGTCATCTGGTATTGACCACCGGCGGCACCGGTCCGGCCCGTCGCGACGTGACGCCGGACGCCACGCTGGCCGTCGCCGATCGGGTGATGCCGGGATTCGGCGAGCAGATGCGTCAAATCAGCCTGCACTTTGTGCCGACGGCGATCCTGTCGCGTCAAACCGGCGTGATCCGCAAACAGTCGCTGATCCTGAATCTGCCGGGCCAGCCGAAATCGATCAAAGAGACGCTGGAAGGGCTGAAGGATGAACAAGGAAAGGTAGTGGTGCAGGGCATTTTCGCCAGCGTGCCGTACTGCATTCAGCTGCTGGAAGGCCCGTATATTGAAACGGACCCGCAGGTGGTAGCAGCATTTCGTCCGAAAAGCGCCCGACGTGATACAAATACCTGAAAATCCGCTTTTTAAGGCATAAAATCCAGCGTCGCTGGTGTCGAGAAAAGTTGACGTTATAGTAACGGTTGTTTTACAGCCAAACGCCAACTTTTTTCAACCCTCTGGAAGCGCACGCAATGCTGGATCATCAACAGACCCGCCGGCTCAACCGGCAGGATTACAAGACGCTGTCGCTGGCTGCCCTCGGCGGCGCGCTTGAATTCTACGATTTTATTATCTTCGTTTTCTTCGCGGCGGTGATAGGCGAACTGTTCTTTCCGCCCGACATTCCCGACTGGCTGCGCCAGCTGCAAACTTTCGGCATTTTTGCCGCCGGTTATCTGGCGCGTCCGTTAGGCGGCATTGTAATGGCGCACTTTGGCGATCGGGTCGGAAGGAAAAAGATGTTCAGCCTGAGCATTCTGCTGATGGCGCTGCCGACGCTGGCGATAGGAATGCTGCCCGATTACCATGCTATTGGGATTGCTGCGCCATTGCTGCTTTTGCTGATGCGCATGTTGCAGGGCGCCGCCATTGGCGGCGAAGTGCCGGGCGCCTGGGTTTTTGTCGCGGAGCATGTGCCGGAAAAACGCATCGGTATCGCCTGCGGCACGCTGACCGCGGGTTTGACCGCCGGCATTCTGCTGGGATCGCTTGTCGCTACGTTGATTAACACCACACTTTCGCCTGCGACGCTCGTCGGCGGCGGCTGGCGTATTCCCTTCTTTTTAGGCGGCGTGTTTGGGCTGGTGGCGATGTATCTGCGCCGCTGGCTGCATGAAACACCGGTGTTTCAGCAAATGCAGGCGCGCAAGGCGCTCTCTGAGGCGCTGCCGCTGCGTCGCGTTTTACAGCATCACAAACGCGCTGTAGTTATTTCCATGCTGCTGACCTGGCTGCTTTCCGCCTGCATTGTGGTCGTGATTCTGATGGCGCCCGCGCTGATGCAAAAGCAGCATGGCCTCTCCGCCGCGCTCACGTTACAGGCTAACAGTCTGGCTACCGTGATGCTGCTGCTGGGCTGCATTATCTATGGGCTGCTGGCCGATCGCTTCGGCGCTTCGCGCACGCTGATTGGCGGCTCATTGCTGCTGGCATTATGCAGCTGGCTGTTCTTCACCAGCGCCGCCAGTTCCGTTACGGCGCTGTTTGTCACCTATGCGGCGGCGGGGCTGAGCGTTGGGGTTGTCGGCGTGGTGCCTTTCGTGATGGTGCGCGCGTTTCCGGCGGCGATACGTTTTAGCGGCATCTCTTTTTCCTACAATCTCTCTTACGCGATTTTCGGCGGCCTGACGCCGATTTGCGTCACTCTGATGATGACGTTGACGCCGCTGGCGCCCGCCTTGTATGTGTTGGCGCTCGCCATTATCGGCCTGCTGCTGGGCGTTTGGCTCAAACGCGATCGTGACGGCGCGCCGTTCGCCCAACGCGCCGATATCTGCGGTTAAAAAAAGCCCTGCCGTTCCGGGCAGGGCTTTTAGCCTTAGCAGGTTGCCGTCTCACCGATCGGCAGTACTTTACAACCCAGCTGCTCGTTGATGACTTCCGCCATCGCCAGATAAATGGCGCTGGCGCCGCACAAGATGCCTTCATAGCTCGCAAAGGTCAGCAGCGCTTTATTACCGGTAATATTGCCGATGGCCAGCAGCGCGAACAGCACAGTCAGGCTGGCGAAAACAAACTGCAATGCCCGGTTTGCGCGCAGCGTGCCGAAAAACATAAACAGCGTAAAAACACCCCATAGCGCCAGCCATACGCCAAGGAAAACGGCGCTGGTCGGTTCCGCCAGTCCCATGGCCGGCAGCAGCAGGACGCCGACCAGACTCAGCCAGAAGCAGCCGTAAGAGGTAAAGGCCGTGAGGCCGAAGGTATTGCCCTTTTTATATTCCAGCAGGCCTGCGAAAATCTGCGCCAACCCGCCAAAAAACAGTCCCATGCTGATAATGACGGAAGTCAGGGGAAAAAAGCCCGCATTGTGCAAATTCAGCAGGACGGTGGTCATCCCGAATCCCATCAGGCCGAGTGGGCCAGGATTTGCCAGTTTATTGTTA
>NZ_JANION010000247.1:0-3267 GCF_024610815.1 Mixta sp. | reverse complement strand
ATGTATTTGTTGATCATCACTGGCGATAATTCAGGCATTTTACAGCCCCAGCCGGGCAATTTTTATGGAGAAAACATGTCTGTTAAGATAACTCTTTCAGGGGTTTATTCGGACCCTGAAACTGGCCCTCTGGCATGCGTGACGCTTAATTTCACTACCATGAACAATTCATGCCAGAACCAACGACAAAGCGAGGTGTCAACCACAACTAACGAAAATGCTTTTTATAAGATTAGCCTGGTGCCGAATATCTACAGCGTTTGCGAAGTTGACCAGCGGTGGCAGCGTAAAGAGCTTGGCTTAATCCATATTTTCGCCGACAGCCAGCCGGGCACATTAAACGAATATCTGGTCGCATCCCAGCCCGATGAAGCTCAGACATGCGTCCTGCAGGCTATGCAAGAAATTCTCAGTGAAACGCGTGAGGTTGCCAACAACGCCGCGCAGCTAACAAAAGACGCGGAGGCAGCGGCGGCTAAGGCGCAGCAGGCCGCCGCTGGCGCAAGTGCTGCGGCACAGGCGGAGACTGAAAAACTGACTGAAAAACTGGTAACGGATGGCTCAGAAATAGCGGGGCACGGTGCAACGACGATTGCTAACGTGCTGGATAGTCACGGTGCCACTACGTCGTCGCGTGGGATCGGATTCGGGCCGGATGATGAGACGGATTTGACTACAGATCACAGCTCAGCGCTACAGGCGATGCTGAACACATACAAATACGTGGTGCTCGATACCATAGTGAACTGCGCCGCAACGGTAATGACCGGCGGCGCGGGGCAGGAGATCAGCGCCACGGGGATGGGTGAGTTGCGCCCGGTTGGCAACGCAATGAAGAATAAAGCACTGCTGGCGTTGGCGCATCCACGTTGCATTGTTGATGGCATGCTGATAACCAATCCGCTGCTGTTGAAAGCGCAGACGGGCGGACGGCAGTGTGCAATAGAAATTCGCGCAGACGACTGTCATGTGAATAACTCGACGCTGATTAATCAGCAAAGCGGCGTACTGGCCACCTCGGTTTATGCCCCGGCGCACACAAAAATCACCTTCAACCGATTTATCGATGTTATCGGCGCGGGCGACGGGGAAGGGGCGCTGACCAGCAGCTATGGCGAAGATCGCGGCGACGCCGTTACGATATGGGGCAGCAGTACGGTGATCATGGGAAACCATGCAACGTGCAAAGCGGGCGAGGACGCGCGCATAGCGTTTCAGGCGGAATACCCGGTGTCGAAACCGGCGAACGTGCGCGATATTGACGGATGCCACACGCTGATGATTGGCAACTACGCGCGTGGGCCCTTTCGGAGGCACTTTGTTATGGAGGGCATTACCAACGGGCTGATGACCGGCAATATCTCAGCCGGCGGCGCAACATGGTGGGCCGTAGCCGTTATTCAGTGTACGAACGTGGAAACCAGCAATCAGATTTTCTGGGACAATCCGGGCAGCACCGCAGGCGCAAAATGGAACCCTATCCGGGCCGCCATCGGGGCGGTCAACTTCAATACAAACGTGACCATCAACGACCGCGTCACGTTCGCTAAAGGGGCACAGGGGTACGGGTTTGCGATTGCCACCCAGACGGGCGAGCATATTATTGATCTGAAAGCTTCGCTTTTCTGCGCGGGGAACAAATACGCCACTTATCTGCTACGGCCAAAGCTGCTGCGCATGCGTGGCGTAAAAATCGATGGTACAGAGAATGGGCACCGGTTTATCGGGGCAACAGGCCAGACGGGATTTATCCCGACCGTTTACGATATTGATGGCGCGGTAAACACATCTTCCCAGTGCGTGACAATGGACACCGGGATCAATGGCCGCTGGATTGCCCGCAGTTGTACTTATCAGAGCGCCGGTGATACGGCGCTGTCCCTGTTCAACATGGACAGCGTTATTCTGCAGGGCTGTATGCTGGATGCGACAAAATATGCCGTGTCGCTCAACAAGACCCGCTCAATCAAAATAACAGGCTGTATCAGCAACAGCGACGCGGCGCTGGCGGTGCGTATCAACTCAGACACGACCGGCAATATAGGACTAAGCGACTGGTTTTTTGACGGCAACGCGCTGACCGTTGATTTTGTGTATACAGACGAATCGCTGAGTAATATCAATTCACCCCTGAATGTAAAGCACAAATGGCCTGGCCGGGTTGTCAGCACAGGGGCAGCTCAGTATGTGGCCGCAGGCGGTCAGCCTGGCAGCGGCTGGGTACCCCTGGTCGGTGGGGAAAAAATCATGCCAGTGCAACAGGAGATAATCGAACAATGAATTTTTATTACGCGTAATTAATAATTTTTGCAGCCTCGCTGAGATTGACGGGGCTTTTTATTCGAGCTGTCATAACGGCTTAGTTTTTATAATGAAGCAATCATATTAAATTTCATTAGAATGCGTATTGCATGACGGCTGTTTTTCACCCTGGTTTTTGCGCAGCTTTACTTTGACATTACCACTGTCCTTGCTAAATCTGGTAGTTATCCACCAAAAGGAATACCTTTTGTTAGAGTATTTTATTACACGATGGATCGCTCTGGTGCATGAGAAAGGTTTGTTGCTTAGCATAACTTTATAGCGAAGGAATTCATGCCAGTCTCTTTTGAATTTTCCTGTTAATGACACAAACTCTAATCTCTTCTTCCTTTATCTGCACGTTGGCTTTGCCTGACATTCTGAGTAACGTCTTTTTTATGTTTAAGCTAAGTGGGAGGCTATGGACTCTCTGTAAGAGTAAACGCTGAATTAATGGCTTTGCGCAAAAATGAGAAGAGAGTAGCCGAAATTTTGTTCAGTATGCTTATCAGGCCCCGTTTATAGCGGGATCATTCGACTACTGCAGATGTAATGGATGTTTCGCATTTTGTATGGCGTTTAGTCTGTCTCTGGAGCCACAATCACTCATCTGTCATATAAACAGGGAAGATGAGATAAAGGCGCTGAAGCCGGTGATTAGGCTGCAAACGATTTGCATGGTACTGATTAACCGGGATTAAAAGACAAAAAAAGAGAGCAATGCCCGGTTACGCAGCCGCTAAGACCAGGTAAAGCGCTGGCAGGCGGCCCGTTTTGCGAGACATCCCAGGCGGTGGGGAGAGGCGTACGCCATGCGCTTACACGGCTTGTTAAGTGCTTCCTATCACTACAATAGGTAAAACTTTAGTACCAAATTTTATTTTGTGACTACGTTTAATTGTCACAACAATAAATAGAGAAGAAAAAATGCCTAAGTTTTATTACATTGAGAAACTGTCACAGCGC
>NZ_JANION010000246.1:0-6182 GCF_024610815.1 Mixta sp. | reverse complement strand
GGTGATTAACCTTACCAAAAATGACAATATAGCAGGAAATAAAAAAAACCGGACAATAAATGTCCGCCTGAACACAAGGGTAAAACAGCTCATTCGGGGTGATTGAAGGTAATAATGCAATAAAATGATGATAGCGGGATCTATTTTATAACCTGAATAGAGAATGTTTTTATCATTCAGTGCTTAACCTGCACCTTTGTTTAACTCGCTGAATACTATAGTTACAGATATTTCTTATCAATACGTGCGCTATTTTTTAACGCTGCGTGCTGTGTAAAAGTTCCCCATTATTTACATTTTTTAGGATTAAAAAAATATAACGAAACAGTTTTGGAAATTTAGTAGCATTTTCGTGATGGATTATTACCCCTGGCGACTGAACAATGAGGTGCCGACTGAAAATTAGACATTCGGCACGCAGTGGCAATCAAAAGAAATTTAACCAGAGGGTAACAAAAATGAAACGTCGCATTCTCTCCCTGATGGTCCCGGCGCTGTTGGTAGCAGGCTCTGCGGGCGCAGCCGAGATCTATAATAAAGACGGCAACAAACTTGACCTGTTCGGCAAAGTGGACGGTCTGCACTATTTCTCTGACAACGACGGCAACGACGGCGACAACTCTTATGTGCGTTTCGGCTTTAAAGGCGAAACCCAAATCTCCGAACAGCTGACCGGCTACGGCCAGTGGGAGTATCAGGTCGCCCTGAACCACTCTGAAGCTGAAGGCACCAAAGATTCCTATACCCGCGTCGGCTTTGCCGGCCTGAAATTCGGCGACGCCGGTTCTTTCGACTACGGTCGTAACTACGGCGTGGCTTACGATATCGGCGCATGGACCGACGTGCTGCCGGAATTCGGCGGCGACACCTACGGCGCGGACAACTTTATGTTCCAGCGCGCTAACGGCGTAGCGACCTACCGCAACAACAATTTCTTCGGCCTGGTGGATGGCTGGAATTTTGCCGTGCAGTATCAGGGCAAAAATGACAGCAACCCGGAACTGGACGGCGCGCGTAAAGCAACCGCGCAGAACGGCGACGGCTGGGGTCTGAGCACCACCTACGATCTGGGCAACGGCCTGGGCCTGGGCGCGGCGATGTTCCAGTCTGACCGCACCAACTATCAGAACAGCGGCGCGATCCTGGGCCACGGCGACAAGGCGGAAGCCTATACTGGCGGCCTGAAATATGACGCCAACAATATCTACCTGGCAGCGATGTATACCCGTTCCTATAACGCGACCCGCTTCGGCGACGCCGATCAGGCGGCTTACGGCTTCGCGGATAAAGCGGATAACTGGGAGCTGGTTGCGCAGTATCAGTTCGATTTCGGTCTGCGTCCGTCTCTGGCGTATGTCACTTCCCGCGGCACCGACATTGAGGGCTGGGGCAAGCAGAACCTGAAAAAATATATCGACGTAGGCGCGACTTACTACTTCAACAAAAATATGTCTACCTATGTTGATTATCAGATCAACCTGCTGGACGACAATGCGTTCACCGACGCCGCCGGCATCAACACCGACGACGTGGTTGCGCTGGGGCTGGTTTACCAGTTCTGATGTGACAGTTTCCTGCATGGCGACGCCTGGCGTCGCCTTTTTTATGGGCGCTTATCTGTAACGTCGGGCCGAGCGTCGGGGGAAACGTCACGAGGCGCTGCGGCCTGCGTCGCCTCTCCGTCATCCAGCGCCGCCCCCCACATCCCTTCAAATGCCGTTCCGCTCAGCGTAAAGCTGCAACAGGTCAGCAGCCTCGTTAAGCCGCCTGTTAAGTCATCTGGTTGTATATCGCGCATAGTGACCCCGCTACGTTAAGAGATAACAGGGATCAAGCACATCCTGTGCCAGATTTTGCGGCAGATTAAGACGACGTTTAGGCACGTTTGTTAATATGACGCGGGCGAAGATGGTGCAGACCAGGCCGCTGCGGTGCAGCGGCGAAGATTAGCGGCGTCGCGGACGCTGAAATGTGCGGACACGCGTGCTGCGGTAATACTTCACAGCGGAAAAAATGGCGACTGCGGTCAGTATCAGCAGCAGTATAAGGCTTTGCATCAGACTCTCCTTGTTATGTGTTGCAGTTCAAACGCCCTGAGACGCCCGTTTCAACGCGTAGTCTGACGGCTTGCGCCTGCGCGCGCAAGCAAACAGAAAAGACTTTACACCGATTATGTTTTGCACTGTCGGTTAACAAAACGAAATATAAAGGCACGAGAGATGAAAAGAGTATCGCTGACGGCGGTGTTGCTGCTGGGATTGCTGGCGGCAGGCTGCGACCAGCAGAAAGATGAGGCCGACACAGGCGTAGTGCTGGAAGGCAAAACCATGGGCACGCAATGGCGCGTCAGCTTGCCGGGCGTGACGGCGGCGCAGGCGGCGGCGCTGCGTGAGAAAATACAGCAGCGGCTGGATAATGATGATCAGGAACTCTCGACCTGGAAAAAAGATTCGCTGTTGTCGCGCTTCAATCAGGATCGCACTACGCAACCTCAACCGATCAGCAGCAATATGGCGGACATTATTACCGTCGCGCTGCGTATCGGCAGGCTGACCGATGGCGCAATGGATATTACCGTCGGCCCGCTGGTGAATCTCTGGGGCTTCGGCCCCGACCAGCAGCCGCCCCATACGCCGTCACTGGCGGATATCGCCGCGGCGAAGGCGCTTACCGGCTTGCGGCATTTGCAGGTAATCGAACGCGCCGACGGCGCCTGGCTGCAAAAAGATTTACCAGGGCTGTATGTCGATCTCTCCACCATGGGCGAGGGCTTCGCCACCGATCATCTGGCGCGGCTGATGGAGGAGGAGGGGATCACCGACTATCTGGTGTCGGTGGGCGGCGCGGTGCTGACGCGCGGCGCCAACGTCGGCGGCAAAGCCTGGCGGGTGGCGATTCAGAAACCCACCGACCAGGAAAACGCCGCGCAGGCGCTGGTCGATCTTCAGGGGCACGGCATCAGCACCTCCGGCAGCTATCGCAACTATTATGAACTGGACGGCAGACGCATTTCGCATGTGATCGATCCGCAGACCGGTCAGCCGATCGAGCATCGTCTGGTTTCCGCTACGGTGATCGCCACCACTGCGCTGGAAGCGGACGGCTGGGATACCGGGCTGATGGTGCTGGGCACCGAGAAGGCGAAGGCGCTGGCGCTGCGCGAACATCTGGCGGTCTACCTGATCACCAAAGAAAAAAAGGGGTTCAGCAGCTGGATGTCGCCGCAGTTTCGCGCGTTTCTGTTGCAGCAGGCCCCGGACGCCCGCTAGCATGATGCTATATTCACGCTGAACACCGGAGCGACCATGTTAGATCTCTTTAGCGACGAAGCGCCCTGGTCCGAGCCGCTGGCGGAGGGTGCGATGATACTGCGCCGCCGCGCCCATGCGCAGGGCGAAATGCTGCTGGCGCTGATTGAACAGCTGGCGCAGCAAAACCCGTTTCAGCACCGGATTACGCCGGGCGGCCATCGCATGTCGGTTGCGATGACCAACTGCGGCAATCTTGGCTGGTCCAGCGATGCGCGCGGCTATCAGTACAGCGGCGAGGATAACCTGACCGGTCGCCGCTGGCCGCCGATGCCGGAGGCGTTTCGCGCCCTGGCGCTGGCGGCGGCGCAGGAGGCGGGCTTTAAGCACTTTCAGCCCGACGCCTGTCTGATCAATCGCTATGAGCCGGGCGCGAAGCTGTCGCTGCATCAGGATAAAGATGAGAAAGATCTGCGCCAGCCGATCGTTTCCGTTTCTCTCGGTCTGCCGGCGGTATTTCAGTTCGGCGGCTTCGAGCGCGGCGACGCCGTGCAGCGCGTGCTGCTGGAGCATGGCGATGTGGTGGTGTGGGGCGGTCCGTCGCGGCTGCGCTTCCACGGCGTTCTGCCGGTAAAGCCGGGCGTTCATCCGCTGGCGGGACCTTACCGTTACAATCTGACCTTCCGGCGCGCGCGCTGATGCCATACGCCGTTCGGCTTCGCTGCGCACGGCCAACCCTTCGCCGCGCCGGGGCCGCCATCCTCATTCCTTCATCCTGCGCCAGTTGAGAATTATTATTGCTATCGATTGGCTTCTCATTAAACTGCAGGCTGCTTTGGACTTTATCAGGATGCAGTTATGGAGTTGCTGTCAGTCGTTTATAAACAGTACCGTTTGCCGTTTATCGCCGTTATCTTGCTTAACCTGTTGAGCGCAGCGCTCGGCATTGGAATGATCGCCTGGATTAACCGCGAGCTGATCGTCAGCGTCAACGCTTCGATGACGGTGCTGCCGCAGTTTCTTGGCCTGCTGCTGCTGCTGATGGCGGTCACCCTGGCGTCGCAGCTGGCGCTGACGCTGCTGGGCCACCATTTCGTCTGGCGTCTGCGCGGGCAGTTTATTAAGCGCATCCTTGATACCCAAATTCAGCGCATCGAGCAGATCGGCAGCGCACAGCTGCTGGCGGGCCTGACCAGCGACGTGCGCAACATCACTATCGCCTTTGTGCGCCTGCCGGAGCTAATTCAGGGCATTATCCTGACTATCGGCTCGGCGGCCTGGCTCGCCTGGCTCTCGCCGCGCATGCTGATGATTACCGCGATCTGGGTCGCCGTGACGATTATCGGCGGCTGGCTGCTGGTGTCGCGCGTCTATCGCCATATGGCGACGCTGCGTGAAACGGAAGATCGCCTCTACGCCGATTACCAGACGGTAATCGACGGACGCAAAGAGCTGGCGCTGAACCGCGAGCGTGCGCAGCTGATTTACGACACCGTCTATCAGGAGGACGCCAACACCTATCGCCACCATATCGTGCGTGCCGACACTTACCATCTCAGCGCGGTGAACTGGTCGAATATTATGATGCTGGGTGCTATCGGCATGGTGTTCTTTATGGCTAACGGCCTCGGCTGGGCGAATACCGCCGTCGCCGCTACCTATTCCCTGACGCTGCTGTTTTTGCGTACCCCGCTGTTACAGGCGGTAGGCGCGCTGCCGACGCTGCTGAGCGCGCAGGTCGCTTTTAATAAACTGCGCGCTTTCCAGCTGGCGGAGTGGCGCGAGCAATTTGCGCCGTTGCCGGCCGTGAGCGACTGGCAGACGCTGGAGCTGCGCGATGTCGTTTTTCATTATGGTCATAACGGCTTCCGCGTCGGTCCGATCAACCTGACCTTAAAACGCGGCGAACTGGTGTTTTTAATTGGCGGCAACGGCAGCGGCAAATCGACGCTGGCGATGCTGTTGACCGGACTTTATCAGCCAGTTTCCGGCACTATCCTGGTGGATGGCGAAGAGATGCGCGACAGCGAACGCTATCGTCAGCTTTTTTCCGCCGTCTTTACCGACGTGCATCTGTTCGATAGGCTTATCGGCCCCGGCGCGCTACCGGCCAATCCTGCGCTGGTGCAGCAGTGGCTGGAGAAGCTGAAAATGCAGGATAAGCTGAAGCTGGAAGGCAACCGGGTGCTGAATTTGCAGCTGTCGAAAGGGCAGAGCAAGCGACTGGCGCTACTGCTGGCGGCGGCGGAGCAGCGCGATATTCTGCTGCTGGACGAATGGGCGGCCGATCAGGACCCGCATTTTCGCCGTATTTTTTACCGCGAGCTGCTGCCGTGGCTACAGCAGAGCGGCAAAACCATTTTTGCCATCAGCCATGACGATCACTACTTTACCCATGCCGATCGGCTGCTGGAGATGCGTGACGGGCAGCTGTATGAGCTCACCGGCAGCGAAAGAGAGAAGGCGACGCTGGATGCGGTGCAGCGCACCGATACCGGACGCTAAACGAAAGCGCGCCCTGGCCTGATAACGGTCGGGGCGACAAAAGATGACGACGTCGGGGAAATCACGGTTCGCTGCGCAGAAAAGCACTGACGGCGGCGGGCGTAGCACGATAAGGCCAGCGCTATCAGCGAATCTGGCCTGCGGTTGGCGCGGTTCGGCAAGGCGGGTTTAATCGTTCGGCGGGATAGCGAAGCCTTTAACCGACACCACGAAATGACGCTGAGTGCGGGTGATTTTCGCGCCGCGTTCGCACCAGTGGCTGGCGAGACGGAAAAAATCATCGCTGCCTATTTCCCAATCCAGCTCCACTTTATTGATGCCCGAATGCAGCAGCGCCTCGGTATCCTGCAAATTCTTTGCTTTCACGACTGCCATCGTTTGGTTCCCGTTCCGTTCAACTGGCATCAGGCTAGGGCAGTTGTGTGACAA
>NZ_JANION010000245.1:0-10939 GCF_024610815.1 Mixta sp. | reverse complement strand
AGCTCGACGAAATGGTGCAGCAGAACGCCGAACTGGTGGTGGAATCAACCGCTGCCGCCGGCGCGCTGAAGTTCCAGGCCAACGAGCTGGCGGAAACCGCCGGTCACTTCCGTCTGTAAATTCTGAAATTACTGGCCCGACGACGCGCCCGCGTCGTCGGGACGCTTTATCGCCGTCTCGCCTTTTCTTCTGTCCACTTTTTTCACTCCCCTGATTAAGCCCGCGCTGCGCCTGACGCCTTGACTATACTTCGCAAAGCGTTACCTGATAAAACGCCGTTCCGCCTTGCGCGCGGCGGCAAATAACATGAGAAACAGACCCGTGCAATAGTTTGAAATCTCAAAAGTGTCAGGTAGACTGAGCCTGGTTTTATCTTTCTGTAAATCTGAGCAATTTTTTCCAGCCAGCCGCGTCACAGCCCGGCAAGCGTCAGGCTTGCCCGCCGCGTTTCTGCGCTACCCGGTCTGGCTTTTGTCCAGATAACCTGATGAGATCGTGAGGATCAAAGTGAAAATTCGTTTCGCGCTGACATTGCTCGCTGTTCTGACCGTCGCCGGCTGTAAACCGCCGCCGCCGCCCGTTAATGACGATACGCTGGTCAGCAGCACCGTCAACGGCGTGACGCTGGTGCATCGTCATGCGGTGAATCCGCCCGCGGAGTTCACGCCGGTTGATGAGACCTGGCGCGCGCTCTACGACGCCTCCGTAATGACCTCGCCCGACTACGGCGGAAAAGTGGTGCGCTATCTGGAAAACGGCAAACATTTCCAGGTGCTGGGCAAGGTGGAAAACAACTGGCTGGCGATCGCCGACGCGGATGATACCCAGCTTATCGGCTACGTGCCGATGAAAGCGGGAGTCGCCGCCGATCGCTACGAAGAGGCGCTGCGCAACGATCGTCCGCGTCCGCGTCGCGCCAGTAAGCAGGTCTGTGTTGATGTAGGCGGCGCCAGCAAAGCCTGTCGCAAAGCGAATACCGCCACCTGGATCCTCGATTAAGCAACGCCTGCCGGCGCGCAGTCCGGCAGGAACTCCCGGTTACTGCTGAAGATGGGATATTTTCAGTCTGGAATAATGTGATTCAATGACGCCTGTAGACGCTGCCCGTGACGCACACAACACGAGCAATGAGAACATATTACTGGCAGCGGCTTCGCCGCTGTTGAATAGCATTGTGCATATTCGTATGGCCGCCACGCATGACGATCCGGCCGGGCTGCGCCTGCAACTGGTCGAAGAAGTGCGTCTGTTTGAAAACCGCTGCAAGCGTGCGGGCCTGCCGTTTGAAACCATTATCGGCGCCCGTTATTGTCTGTGCAGCGCGCTTGATGAGGCCGCGGCGCAAACCCCCTGGGGCATTCGCGGCGTCTGGTCGGGCAACGGCCTGCTGGTTACCTTTCATAACGAAAGCTGGGGCGGCGAAAAATTCTTTCAGCTGCTTTCCCGGCTTTCGCAAACCCCTGCCCAGCATCTGGCGCTGCTGGAGGTGATTCACTACTGTCTGCTGCTCGGCTATGAAGGCCGCTATCGCGGCATGGAGAATGGTCGCCAGCAGCGCGACACGATTGTTGCCCGTCTCGGCCAGCTGATCGACGAAACGCGTCAGGGCGGCGCCGCGCCCGACCGCGTCACAATTGAAACCCGCCCGCTCGCCAGTCAATTCTGGCGCCCGCCGGTGCCGATTTGGGCCTGCCTTATTATGACCGCGCTGATTGCCAGCCTGATCTACAGCGGACTGAACTGGCGGCTGGGCAATCAGGCGGAACCACTGCTGCGCGCCATCTATCAGGCGCCGCTGCCTGAAGTGACACTGTCACGTACAGCCGATACGCCGCAGTCGCTGCTTAATCTGCGTCAGCGTCTCAGCGACGTGCTGGCCGCCGGACAACTGGAGGTGAGCGACGGCCCGTTCGGCAGCAAAATCATTCTGCCTGCGGATAAACTGTTCGATCCCGGCGCTACTGCGCTGAACAGCGTCGGACGCGCGCTGTTGATGCGCGTTGCCGCCGCGATGCAGGATATCAAAGGCACGGTGCTGGTCTCGGCCTATACCGATAACCGCGCGTCACGCAATAGTCGCTTCTCCTCCAGCTATGAATTCTCGCTGGCGCGCGCCAAAGCGATCGGCGCCCTGCTCGATCAGCAACTGCCGCCGGGCCGCCAGATTAAAGCGGAGGGACGCGGCGACAGCGATCCGCTGCTGCCCAACGACAGCGAAGAGAACCGCGCCCGCAACCGCCGTATCGAAATTACCCTGTTCGCCGCTCCGGCGCCGGTCAACCATGCGCAAAAGGAGACGCCGTAATGAAGAAGGTTTGGCCCCCGCTGTTCGCCAGCCGTCTGGCCTGGGGATTTATCAGCATCAGCGCCTTCGCCTGCCTGATCTGGATTGTCGGCCCATTGCTGACCATCGGCAACAGCCGTCCGCTGGAGTCGGTGTTTAACCGCCAGCTGGCGATCGGTCTCGGCTATTTCCTGTGGATACTGCTGCAACTGATACCGCGGCTTTATAACGCCTGGTTTAATAGTCGCCTTTTGACCAACCTGCAACAGCAGGCGGCGCTCGATCCGGCAGAGCAGCAGGCCACGGAAAATATGCTGACCGATCGCTTTAACGAAGCGATGACGCTGCTGAAAAAAACGCAGTTCGGCCGCCGTCGCGGCGGACGCTTACAGCGCTACAGCGCCCCCTGGATCTATCAACTTCCCTGGTATGTGATCGTCGGCGCGCCGGGCGCCGGTAAAACCACCGCCCTGCTCAACTCCGGGCTGGAGTTCCCGCTGACCGACAGCCTCGGCAAAAGCGCCGTGCGCGGCATTGGCGGCACGCGCCATTGCGACTGGTGGTTTACCGACCGCGCGGTGCTGCTGGATACCGCAGGACGCTATACGTTGCAGGAGAGCCAGCGCGCCCGCGACGCCAGCGAATGGCAAACCTTTATCGCTCTGTTGAAGCGCTATCGCGCGCGTCAGCCGGTCAATGGCGTGATCATGACCATCAGCGTCGCCGATCTGCTCAGCGACGCGCCGGAGGCGCGCTACGCCCAGGCCACCGCGCTGCGGCAGCGCATGCAGGAGCTGCACCAGCACACCGGAATTCAATTCCCGGTCTATATCATGGTGACCAAAACCGACCTGCTGAAAGGCTTTATGGGCTATTTCGCCACGCTGGATAAGCAGCAGCGCGACCGCATCTGGGGTTTTACTTTCCCCTGGGAGCCGGGACGCGAAGCCAACCAGCCGCTGAACGCCCATTTTGAACAGCAGTTCACCCTGTTGCAGCAGCAATTGCAGCGCGACGTGGCGCACCGCATGGACCAGCAGAACGATTTAGTGCAGCGCGCCGACTGCTTCCTCTTTCCACAGGAGTTCGCCTCGCTGCGTCCGCTGCTGGCGGAATATCTTGAGATCGTCTTCGCGCCGGTCGGCGGCGCGGTCGGCTGGTCGCCGCGCGGCCTGTTCTTCACCAGCGGCACGCAGGAAGGCCTGCCGTTCGATCGCATCATGGGTCAGCTGACGCGCAAGCTGCAACTGCCGCGCACCGGCGAGCACTCCATCGCCGCCTGGGACAGCGTTAATCGCGCCGCGCCAATCCCCGGCAACAAGGGACAGAGCTACTTTATTCGCCATCTGCTGAGCGATTTGATTTTTGAAGAGAGCGGCCTGGCGGGCAGCGACAGCCGCTGGGAAGAGCGCAATCGCCTGCTGCACTGGTTCAGCTACGGCACGATGGCCGCTGCGCTGGTGCTGGCCTGCGGCTTCTGGTTCACCAGTTATTATCAAAACCAGCACTATTTACAGCAGATTGCCGAACGTGTTCCACCGTTGACGCGCCAGGGGGCGGAACTTGCCCGGCAAAACACCGGCACCATTTTCGATCTGCTACCCTATCTGAACAGCCTGGTGAATTTGCCGCAGGTGGAGAGCTTTTCGCTCGACAATCCGCCGCTCAGCATGCGCGCCGGGCTTTACCGCGGCGATCAGGTGAGCGACGCCGCCTGGGTGCTGTATCAGAATGCGCTGAAATCGCTGCTGCTGCCGCGCGTGGCACAGGAAATTACGCGCATTCTGGGCAGCGATAAGGGCGGCGACAGCGAATTCAGCCGCAATGCGCTGCGCGCCTATCAGATGCTCTATCAGCCGCGCAACTATGATGGCGAATTCCTGCGCGGCTGGCTGATGCAAAACTTACAGCGGACCCTGCCTGCCAGCGTCACCACGCACGATC
The DNA here is from genome assembly GCF_024610815.1 of Mixta sp. NCBI lineage: Bacteria > Pseudomonadati > Pseudomonadota > Gammaproteobacteria > Enterobacterales > Erwiniaceae > Mixta > Mixta sp. The sequence continues at coordinate 6,711 of NZ_JANION010000245.1, read as the reverse complement.
TGCAGCAGCTTGACTGGCATCTCAGCCAGCTGTTGGATCGCCAGATTCAGTCGTCGCCTTTCGCACGCGACAATGCGTTGATGATGCGCAAGCTGGCCGCCAGCCTGGCCGATTCGGGCCGTGACGGCAACAGGTTTGCGGCCGCCGAGGCGCCGACCTCCAGCGGCGGACAATCGGTATCAGTGAGGTAACTGTTATGGCGCAGAAATTAGCGCCGGGCTGGTATGGCAAACTACCGGTCACCGGCGATTTCCTGCAACGGCGGCTGGCGGAGAGCCTGGTCACCGGCTGGTCTAACTGGTTTCAACAGGGCGTCACGCAGTGGCATCAGCAGACGGCCGACGCGGACGCCTTTTTGCGCGCGCCGGTGTGGAATTTCGTGATACCCGTTACGCCCGGTTTTCAGCGCATTCAGATGGGCTGCCTGCTTCCCTCGCGCGATCGCGTCGGCCGCATCTGGCCGCTGGTGGCGGTGAAAACCTTTACTCCTGAACAGTGGCATCCGGCGCAGCTGATTATCGCGGGCGACTGGTATCGTCAGCTGGGCGCCAGTCTGCTGCAGGCGGTGCGCGAGCCGCTGGCGGTCGAGACGCTGGAGCAGAACCTGCTGGCGCTGGCGCCGTTGCCCGCGCCGGAAAAAGCGCGTTCGCCGATTATGGATGTGATCGGCTATCAGGATTTGCCCTGTACGCTGAGCTGGCGCGAAGTCGGGGATCGCTTTAATCCGCAGCACTTTATCAGCTACTGGTGGAGCAACCGCAGCGACGGCTTTCCGCATGCCACTCACAAGCACAGCGGCATCCTGAACGCGCAGTTGTTTTCCCTGCTGTTTAACCCGGCGGCCGGCGCGCAGCCGGGGCGTAACGGCCTTTATCCACCGATGTTTGAGTAGCGCTTTTTATCCCGACTTTTGATGCAGGAACCATCATGCGATTTACCATTGTGCAACAGACAGGCGTGCCCCATCAGACGGTCGATTTTTTACCGCCCGGCGGCACCATTGGCCGCAGTCAGGATAACGATCTGGTTTTGCCGGACGAAGCGCGGGCGATTTCGCGCCTGCAGGCGGTGGTGCATGTCTCCGCGCAGGGCGAATGTCGCCTTACCAATCGCGGCAGCGTCACCACGGTAGTGTTGAACGGCCAGCCGCTGGAGCGCGATTGTCCGGTGACGCTGCATCATGGCGATATGCTGACCATCGGCGATTACCAGATTGAAGTGAAAGATCCGCAGCATGAAACGATGAGCGAGAATCTCGCCAGCAGCCTCGATCCGCTGTCGCTGTTCCAGCAGCAGAGCCTGAGCGGCGATCCGCTCGGCATCCTGCAAAACGACGCGGCGCCGGTGGCCACCGCCACGCTTGAGCCGTTGTCGCCGGAAAGCGCGGCCGGTCGCGCCAGTGCCCACAGCGGCGCGCGCCTGGATATCGATCCGCTACCGCGCGATCGCGTGGAGCGCGCCGAGCACAGCGAACGGAGCGACCAACAGGCGCCCAGCGATGAAAAGCTGATTCGGGCGCTGCTGGACGGCATGGGGCTGGATAATCACGGCAATGAAGGGCTGACGGAAGAGCAAATGCGCATGACGGGACGTATGCTCAGCCTGTTTTCACAAGGCACCGTGGCGCTGCTCTCCTCGCGTTCCATCCTGAAACGCGGGGTCAAAGCGGAGATGACCATGATCCTGAATGAGGCGAATAACCCGTTTAAAATTCTGCCCTCCGGCAAAACGGTGCTGATGCAGATGTACCAGAGCCAGATGCCCGGCTTTATGCAGCCGGAACAGGCGGTGCGCGACGCGCTGGTCGACCTCCAGGCGCACCAGCTGGGGATGATTGCCGGCATCCGCGCGATTATCGCCGCCATGCTGCAATCCTTTAACCCGCAGCGCCTGGAGGAGAATGCGCGCCAGGAAGGACAGCTGCCGAAAATGCGCTTTACCCCGCACCGCAAGGCGGCGCTCTGGGACTACTTTATGCGCAGCTATCAGCGCACGGCGGGCGAGCTGGAGGACGATTTCCATTCACTGTTCGGCGAAGCCTTCCTGCACGCCTATGATATGGAAGTAAACCAGTATAAAGATTCTCAAATGCGGATGGAGAACGAATGAATATCGCCTTTGCCATTACCTCGCAACAGGGCGAGCGCAGCCATAATCAGGACCGGGTCGGACACAGACTTACCGACCGCAACGCCTGCTTTGTGGTGTGCGACGGCGTAGCGGGTCTGCCCGGCGGCGAGCAGGCGGCGCATATCGCCTGCGATACGCTGCTGGAAACGCTGGCGACCACCGATCGCTTCAGCGCCGACGACAGTCGTCAGGCGATCGAAAAGAGCGATCGCGCCATCCGCGAAGCGCAGCAGATTAATCCGAAACTGCAGCGTATGAGCACCACTCTTGCGGCGCTGTTTATCGACCGGGAGCAACAGCTCGCCTGGTGGGCGCACGCGGGCGATAGCCGTATTTATCACTTCCGTCGCGGCTACCTGAAACAGGTGACGCGCGACCATAGCCTGGCGCAGAGAATGAAGGATGCCGGTTATGAAAATACCGGCATTAACAGTAATTTACTCTATAATGCGCTCGGCGCCGAAACGATGCGCGAGGCCAGCTACAGCGACGTAGTCGCGCTGGAGGATGGCGATGCTTTTCTGGTCTGCAGCGACGGTTTCTGGCTTCATCTGGCCGTCGCCGAGATGGAACAGGCGCTGCGGATGGTGAACAGTTGCGAAGAGTGGTTGACCCTGATGCAGCAGGCCGTTGACAGGACGCGGAAAAATGACAATCTGAGCGCGGTCGCCATCTGGATCGGATCGCCTCAGGAAACCACTTTATTACAGTCACTGGCTGATTCGGCACGCTTGCTGCCGCCTCGCGGTTAACATCAAGGAACGTTATGAAATACTGGTTGTCCGGCGTAATTACGCTTTTGTTGGCTTCCGCAGCCAGCGCGGAGAATTATCGCGTGGTCTACTCCCCCAGCATGGCGCTGGAGGTGTTTATTGATAATGTCGCCAGCAACGATCCGCAGGACTGGTGTCAGGATACGCTGCACCTGCGTATTGTTTCCGGCGAAAGCAAAACGTCCGATGTGTTAACGACTTTTTTACCGCGTGTCGGTACCCTGCTCGCCAATCAGTGCGGAAAATTACAGGAGCTGCCGTGGGAGATGACCGATAAGGCGGGCGCTTCGCTGGCCAGCGGCACCGCGGTAAAAGCGCAGAACTGGCGTCCAGTGGTGACCGCCGACGCCACTGTGGCGGCGAATGCCAACAACGCGGCGCCGCTCGATCTGTCGCGTCCGGCCAACAGCGAGCCGCTGCAACATTTTGAGCTGCCGGGCGGCTGCCATTTCCGTACCTGGTGGGACGATGACGGTCAGTCGCTGTTTATTCCCGATAACCGCAATGCCAGCTGTTCGACCGAAGGCTGGCTGGAGGGCGACAGCGAACTGACGCTGGTCAATAACGGCAAAAGTCAGCCGGTGGCGGTGACGTTCTGGCAGGGCTATCCCCTGACCGGGCTGAAGACTAACGATAAGACGCTAAGCGTGGTCAGCATTAATAATCAGCGCATGGTGATCGCGAAGGATAGCGCGGAAGCCAGCTGGCTGCTGCTGCCGTTCGATAACCAGCTGCACATCTGGCGCTTTAACGGCACGCTGCTGATACAGATGGATAAAAGCGCGGCGCAGGATCTGAGCGCGGTAAGGGATCGCGTGAAGGCGGCGCGCAAAGCCTGGGCGAGCCAGCTGCCAGCCAGCCAGAAGATTACCGTGATGCTGGTGGATGCGCTCCATCCCGATCTCGCCGATCCGGCGATTGGCGCATACCGCACCCTAAATTAAACGCAGGCGCGTGCCTGCAGTAAACAGGCCGTAAACGCTCAGAGAGTGGCAACTATGTCGGCAAAAGAAGAACAGAATATGGTGGTTGGCGCCCTACCGGCGGGCCACCGGTTCAATGAGTTTGAAATCAAGGATGTGATTGGCGGCGGCGGTTTCGGCATCGTCTACCGCGCCTGGGATCATCTGCTGGAGCGCACCATCGCCATTAAAGAGTATATGCCCGCGTCGCTGGCGGTACGTAATGACGATCTCTCGCTGGGCCTGCGCAGCGAACGCTTCGGCAAACTGTTTAACGCCGGGCTGAACAGCTTTATTCAGGAGGCGCGCCTGCTGGCGCGCTTTAACCATCCCGGTCTGCTGCATGTGCTGCGCTTCTGGGAAGAAAACGGCACCGCCTATATGGGCACGCTATGGTACAGCGGCATGTCGTTGAAGGCGTGGCAACAGCAGCATCCCGATACGATTAATGAAGCCTGGATTCGTCAGCTGCTGCCGCCGCTGTTCGGCGCCATCAGCACGATTCATCAGGCAGGCTACCTGCATCGCGATATCGCGCTCGACAATATTCAGATCCAGGATAACCAGCTGCCGGTGCTGCTCGATTTCGGGTCAGCGCGCAAGGAGATCGGCAACCTCTCCGATGAGACGGAGATTATGCTGAAGCCCGGCTATGCGCCGATAGAGCAGTACAGCGAAGAGGCTGACAACGAACAGGGGCCATGGACCGATATCTACGCGCTTGGCGCGGTATTGCACACGCTGATTACCGGCAGTCCGCCGCCAGCCAGCGTGGTGCGCTGCATTGAGGATCACTATCAACCGCTGGCGCAGCGTCAGCCCGCCGGCTACTCGCTTTCGCTGTTGCATGCGGTGGATCGCGCGCTGAAGATGAAGCCTGCCGAACGTCCGCAGTCCATTGATGAGCTGGCGACGCTGATCTCGCTACCGGTCAGCGATGTGCAGGAACTGGTGAGCGCGGTCAGCGTCGCGCAGGAGAAAGCGCCGGAGCCAGAGCCGATCGAGACAACGCCGGAGCCGGTGGTGCTGGCGGTCAACCATGGCGCCGCCAGCGCCGAGCCGCTCACTACGCGCCCGCCGCGCCGCCTTTCACTGCCGCTGATTTTGCTGAGCGGCGGCGCTCTGCTGGCGGCGATCGCCATTGCCGTGCTGCTCAATAGCGGCGATAAGCAGACGCAGCCCGCCGCCACGGCCGTCAAAGCCCAGCCTGCCGCTACGCAAACCTCGCCGCCGCAGGGCAACGGGCCGACGCTGGCGACCGTCTATCTGCGTTTGCGCAGTAATGAAACGGTGAAGCTGAACGGAGAGGTGCTGGACGTGAAGCCGAGCAATAACGGCTATGCCTCGCTGAACCTGGCCGCCGGTAATTACCGCATCGAGGTGCAGCAGCAGGACGGCGTCCATGCCCAGCAGCTGGAGATTAATCGCGCCGGGACCTGGCTGATCAACCCGCCTCGCGGCGATAAGTAAAGGTCTGTTCGCCGCCCTTCCCGGGCGGCTTTTTTAGCCCTGTAAATGATGATGGCAAACCTGTAATTCCCGCACCTGCTCCGCCAGATCGGTCAGCGCCGCGTCTTCCATGCCGCGTCGGTTCAGCTCCTGCGCCAGTGAAAAGAGGTACTGCGCGTTAGTGCCCAGCGGACCGCTGGCGCGCGCAATCAGCGGCGCGATGGTCCGGGTGCAGGTATCGGACTCATAAAGCGGATGACGCGGGTCCATAACAAACACCAGCGCCGTCACCTGACGGCCGTCGTTGAGCGTCAGCTCGCGCCAGCTGGGCAGATAGCAGCCGGTGACCATCTCACGCTTCCATAACAGCTCCAGCTCCTCATGCAATCGATCGTCCGGCAGGCGAAAAGCGAGCCCGGTGGTGGTGCCGCCCTCTTTCAACGCCAGCATGCGGCCTGGCTGCTGCGCCGTGCCGCGTCCCGCCGTCAGGCGCAGGCAAAAAGCGCGATGCCAACCCGGCAGCGTGGCGGCGGCGATTTCCTCCGCTTCAAATACCGGATTCCACATCAGGGAACCATAGCCAAAAATCCATACCGGACTGTTATCAGGCCGACAGGCCAGCGTCGCCGCCAGCGATGCCGCGCGCTGCTCACAGGTCCATAACAGCGACTCTTCAATCTCGCCAAAAGCGGTTTTACAGTCTGCTTTTAATAAGAATTCGCGTGTTAACAACCTTGCCTCCTCAACCGCATCACCACGTCCCGGTGACGAACAGACGCTATCCTCAGCCAGAACGCTGGCTTATCTGTCGTTTCGCTAACGTTAAATGACCTTATTCATTTTTGCTCTCGCCTTCAAGTGTGAAACCGATCACAAAAGGAAATGACGCTATAAAAAGCATCGGCGGTTCAAGGCAACTCTTGAGTGATTTAAGGGGAATTTTTGCAGAAAATGCGCGGGCGCACGCCTGGCGCACCGCTATGTCGGACGCGTCTGGTACGGCCACCGACGCGCCCGGCCCAGAGGCTACTTTTTAGGATGCCACTTATCGTCGTCACCCTTTTCATATTTGCTTTTTACGGCCGCCCAGGCCACTTTGTGCGCCACCTCTTCCCGCGATTCGTCGCCCCGACGCTCTTTCTTATCTTGATATTCATCCCAGGCGCTGTTGAACGCGGCCATATAAATATCCTGCGCGTGCGCCGGCAAAACGTTTTTCACGTTATCGGGCAGTGAACTTCGATCTTTGTAGGGCATAGCTCCTCCTTTTTTCGTACAGATAAAGTGTGGCTCAGCGGCGATATTTCGCCAGTGCCATTAGCCGCTTACATGACGTCGAAACGATAAAACCCCCTACGGAAAAGCATGGTTTCTCAGAAAAAAAGCGGCCTTAACGC
>NZ_JANION010000243.1:0-20317 GCF_024610815.1 Mixta sp. | reverse complement strand
ATCTTACTTTGCGCGGCAAATTATCTTTCGTCTAACATTTTAGAAGAGATACGGGATAAGGCCAGTCGAAGAAAACATCGCTAGCGGTTTGGCTGCATGGAGGCTCGCATGTCGTGCTGTTAACGATGCAGGCGATGCCATTTTTTGCACAACAATACGCCATGTGCATTCTTCACAATCCTGTGCCTCAGCGCCTATACTTAACTACGGCGATTTACATTGAAGTCTAATCATTAGGTGCCTATATTTTGGATTCCCAACAGCGTTTCTCCCGTCTGCTGCATCTCGCTGCGCATGCCTGGCGTTTGGCGATCGATCGACGGCTGAAAGAGAGCGGCCTCAGCATGAACAGCTGGCTGGCCGTGGCGACGCTGGCCAGCGAAAGCGAACCCATGACGCAAAAAGCGCTGGCGCAGGTACTGGGCCTGGAAGAGGCGAGTGTGGTGCCGCTGGTGGATCGTCTGGTGGCGCAGCAGCTGGTTGAGCGCTCGCAGCCGGAAGAAGATCGCCGCAAGCGTCTGTTGCTGGTTACTGAGCAGGGCAACGCGCTGTTCAATAAGGTCAAAGTGGAAACGGATCGGCTGCGCGGCGAGCTGCTGGCGGATATCGACAGGGACGAGCTGGCGATAGCCCAACGGGTATTGCAACAGTTGCTGGATAAGACAGGAACGCTCTGACGTGGCGAAATCAAATCCCTACGCGCCGCGACAGTGGCAGCCGCATGAAAAGCCGATGCTGCCCGGCTCGCCTTCGACGCCGCTTCACCCCGCTCATAAGCGCATCGCCTTCGGGCTGGTGGGGCTGCTGATTACGTTGACCGGTGCGCTCAGTAACGCGCTGGTAACCGCGAACCTGACCAACCTGCAGGGCACCTTTGGCGCTTATTCCAACGAGATCGCCTGGTTGCCCGCCGTCTATGTAATGGGCAACATTTCTATCAACCTCTTACTGGTAAAGTTTCGCCAGCAGTTTGGCCTGCGCATTTTTACGGAAGCCTTTTTGCTGCTCTACGTGCTGGTGGCTTTCTTTCACCTGTTCGTTAACGATCTCAGTTCAGCGATCATTGTGCGCGCCGCGCACGGTATGGTGGCGGCCGCGCTCAGTTCGCTGGGCATTTATTATCAGGTGCAGGCATGGCCGGCGAAGCACCGCCTTAAGGCGCTGGCGATCGGCATCGGTGGTTCGCAGCTGGCGATACCGCTGGCGCGGCTGTTTTCGTCAGAGCTGTTGCAGCTCGAAGAGTGGCGTGGCCTCTATCTGTTTGAGCTGGGGCTGGCGGTGGTGGCGCTGGGCTGCGTGTTGATTTTGAAATTGCCGCCCAGCGACCGCAGCAAAGTTTTCGAAAAGATGGATTTCGTCACCTTTATTCTGATGGCGCCGGGCATGGCGCTGCTCTGCGGCGTGCTGTCGCTGGGGCGCATCGAGTGGTGGTTCACCACGCCCTGGCTCGGCATCTGCCTGGCGCTGTCATTGCTGTTGATCGTCAGCGCCATCGTACTGGAGCACAACCGCGCCAATCCGCTGATCAATACGCGCTGGCTGAGCAGCGGCGCGATCGTCAGGCTCGGCATCGTAATGATCATGATGCGCGTGGTGCTGGCGGAGCAGAATACCGGCGCCATCGGCTTTTTACAGCAGGTGGGCCTGATCAACGATCAGCTGCATGGCCTGGCGCTGGCGATCGTCAGCGGCGTGGCGCTGGGCATCGCCGCCAGCGCATTGACCCTGAAGCCCGCGCACTTCAGCTGGCCGATCGTTATCTCGCTGCTGATTATGATGGTCGCGTCGCTGATGGATGCGCACGCCAATCCGTTGACCCGTCCGCATGATATGTACCTTAGCCAGTTTCTGCTGGGCTTCAGCAGCTCGTTCTTTATGGCGCCCGCCATGCTGTTGGGCATCGGCAGCGTCGTCGCGCAGCCGAAAAACCTGGTGAGCTTCGTGGTGCTGTTCGGAATGAGCCAGAACCTGGGCGGCCTGATCGGTTCGGCGATGCTGGGCACCTTTCAGATTTGGCGCGAAAAATATCACTCCAGCCTGCTGGGCGATCAACTTTCGCTGCTCGATCCCAACGTCACCGATCGCCTGAGCCAGTACAGCAGCCTGTTCGGCAGCCAGCTGAACGACGCCACGCTGCTCAGCGCGCAGGCGGTCGCTCAGCTGCAAAGCGTCGCCACGCTGCAGGCGAACGTGCTGGCCTGGAACGATACCTATTTACTGACCGCAGGGATGGCGTTTTGCACGCTGGCGTGGGTGCTCTGGCGCCTGATGCGTCAGCGCATCCTCACCCGGCGCCAGCAGCGACGCGACGCCGCCGCCGCGGCGCAACCTGTTACGGCAACCTCTGAAAGCATGGAGAAACAATGAGTCAGCAGGAAGAAAGTAAAGCCGCAGAGCGCGAGCGCACCAATAAACGCCGCATTCTTTCTGTCGCCGTCGGCAGCGGCATCGTGATCGTCGGCGTCCTGATTATCCTTTACGCCTGGCAGCTCTGGCCGTTCACCAGCGCGGTGCAGAGCACGGAAAACGCCTATGTGCGCGGGCAGGTCACCTTTATCAGCCCGCAGGTCAGCGGCTATATCACCGCGGTCAACGTTCAGGACCTGCAACCGGTACGCAAAGGCGACGTGCTGATGACCATCGACGACCGCATCTACCGGCAGCGCGTCGAGCAGGCGAAAGCGCAGCTGGCGATGAAGCAGGCGGCGTTAGCCAACAATCAGCAGCAGCGTCGCAGCGCTGAGGCGGTGATAGCCCGCAACCAGGCCGCGCTGGAGAACGCAAAGGCGCAGGCGGTAAGAAGCGGCTTCGACCTGAAACGCGTGGAGAATCTGGTGTCGGACGGCTCCCTGTCGATCCGTGAACGCGACGCGGCGCGCGCCGCCAACAGCCAGGCGGTGACCGCCGTGCAGCAGGCGAAAGCGACGGTGGATGTTTCACGTCAGGATCTGCAAACGGTGATTGTGAACCGCGCCTCGCTGGAGGCGGACGTCGCCAACGCCGAAGCGGCTCTGCGGCTGGCGCAGATCGATCTGGATAACACGCGCATCATTGCGCCGGAAGATGGACAGCTGGGGCAGATTTCGGTACGGCGCGGCGCTTACGTCTCAGCCGGAACGCGTCTGACCTCGCTGGTGCCGGGCCAGAAATGGGTGATCGCCAATATGAAAGAGACGCAGATGGCCAACGTGCGTCCCGGCCTGCCGGTCACCTTTACTGTCGATGCGTTGAACGGCGCGACGTTCCACGGCGTGGTGGAGTATATTTCTCCGGCGGCGGGATCGGAGTTCAGCGCCATCTCGCCCGATAACGCCACCGGCAACTTTGTCAAAATCGCCCAGCGCATTCCGGTGCGCATCAAAATCAACGGTGAGGAACAGACGCGCCTGCGTCCCGGCATGTCGGTGCAGGTCAGCATTGACACTTCCGCCGCGCCGGTGGAGGCGCAGCCATGACGGGGCGCAAACTGCAAACCCTGGCGCTGCTGATCCCGCTGCTGGCGGGATGCGCCACCGAAGTGGAAAAGGCGCCGTCCTCGCTGCCGGTGCCGCAGCAGTGGCGCAACCAGGTCGGGCCCGCCGCCGCGCCGGAGGCAAACTGGTGGCGCGCCTTCGCCGATCCCGATCTTAACCGGCTGGTTGAGCAGGCGCTGCGCAATAATCCCGATATTCTGACCGCGCGTTCCCGCGTCGATCAATATCGGGCGCAGCTACGCGCCGCGACGGGGGATAACTTCCCCACGCTGGATGTCGGCGTCGGCGCGACGCGCGCCCGCACGCTGTCGGCGGCGACCGGCGCGCCGCATGACGGCAACGTTTATCAGGGGCTGTTGCAGGCGAATTACGACGTGGATCTTTGGGGCTCGCGCAGCAGCAGCATCGACGCGGCGCGCGCCTCGCTGGCGGCGCAGCAGGCGGCGGCCGCAGCGGCCGAGCTGACCATCGCCACCTCGGTGGCGTCCGGCTATATGTCGCTCCTGGCGCTGGATGAACAGCTGCGCGTCACCCAGGCGACGCTGGCGACGCGGGAGAACTCGCTGAATCTGGCGCAGCGTCAGTTTGAAGCGGGCTATACCTCGCGGCTGGAATGGATGCAGGCGGCGTCGGAATATCAGGCGGCGAAGGCGCAGATCCCGCAGCTTGAGCATCAGATCCGCCAGCAGGAGAACGCGCTGAGCATTCTGGTCGGCATGAATCCGCGCCATATCGCGCGCCAGACGCGCTTCGCGCAGGTGATGCCGCAGCGGATGCCGTCGCTGCTGCCTTCGCAGCTGTTGCAGCGACGACCGGATATTGTGCAGGCGCAGCGCCAGCTGCTGGCGGCGGACAGCTCGCTCGCCTCGTCGCAGGCGAAGCTGCTGCCGTCGCTGAATCTGACCGCTTCCGGCACGTTGCAAACCTCGGTGCTGCATCAGCTGGTGGACAATCCTTTCCGTCTGTGGAGCGTCGGCGGCAGCGTGCTGGCGCCGCTGCTGAACCGCGAAGCGCTAACGGCGCAGGTCGACGTCTCGATGGCGACGCGCAATCAGGCGCTTTATGCCTATGAAAAAGTGGTGCGCAACGCCTTCAGCGAGGTCAACGACGCGCTCGACGCTATCGAACAAACCCAGGCGCAGCTGCGGGAAGTGGAAAAACAGCAGGAGATCGCCGCGGATACGTTGCGCATCGCCCGCAACCGCTATCAGAACGGCTACGCTTCCTATCTTGATGAGCTGGATGCGCAGCGCACGCTGTTTAGCGCGCAGCTCAATGTGGTGCAGCTGAAAAACACTCTGCTGCAGGCGCAAATCGATCTCTATCGCGCGCTCGGCGGCGGCTGGCAGCCGTAACGGTGGCAGGCTGCCAGCGACCGGCAAAGGTGCGCCAGCCTGCCGGTCTTCGCCACAGAGACGCTTTCCCGTGAAACAGGTTATGTTACACTGAAAAACCGCATTGCAGGCGCAGCGCGGTAGCGCGTTTTGCCGCGATTTATTCCTGCTGTGATGATAATGAAAATGAACGAATCTTTGCCGCCCGACCCGCCAGAAAGAGACGAACCGCCGACGCTGGATGATGCGCAGTTCGCGGTGGTGGTGCTTGCGGTAACCTCATTTACGCTTATAATTTTTGTGCTGCTCGTGACGCTGTGGATGTCATAAGGTCATGAGCATGCGGTTCGGGGCAAAAAAAGGAGAAGGGTATGGAGAGTCGGGAGGACAAGCTTATCGCATTGATCGTTTTACTTTCTGCCTGCCTGATTACCGTGGTATTTCTCTTCGCTGTAACCTGGCTGAACGACGTACGCCGTTCAGCCCAGACGTTTCCTGAACCACAAGCCTGCTATGCGCCCGTCGAGGAATCCGCGTCGTCACCGCCCGCTCGTCGCTAACCCTGATTCTGCATCTTAATTTGTTGACTGCGTAACGCCAGCGCCAGCGGCTCATACAGCGTGCGGCTGCCGTTGGGATCGGGCAGGCCGAACAGCGGGCCAGGCGAGCGGCGATCGTCCGCCCACGCGGGATACTCCACCACCGGATAGATCGAAATACCCTCCATCGCCACGCCGCGCTCCAACGCCAGCTGCACCTGATCGGCCACCACGTTCAGCCAGTTCGCCCGCGCGTCGCCCTCCGCGCCGGTCTCCGCAAGCAGCATCGGACGCTGATAGCGTTGCCATACCTCCTCCAGCAGCAGGTGCAGTGGCCGCCAGGCGGACTGGGTGATGGTCAACGGCGATCCGTCGCTCAGCCACTGATTATCGGGATAGTAGTTAAGCCCGATAATATCCAGCGCCTCCGGGCTGCCGCCCAGTTCAGGAAACTGGCGGCCGCACAGCATATCCCAGGCGTCGAACTGCGCCAGATTCTGACGCGTTGCTTCCTCGCGCGCCGCCGCGCTGTCGTCGGCCGGCGCCACATGCACCAGCGGATCGGTCAGCACAAAGCGCGCCTGCGGATAGACTTCGCGGATCGCCGCGATCGCCGCCAGGCTGGCGCGCACCAGCTGCTTCTTCAGTTCCGGGCCGCGCCCGCTGGCGTACGGGTTCAGCCAGGCGACCTCCGCGCCGGCCCAGGACCAGAAAGAGATCTGATTCACCGGCGTAAAGAAAGGCTGCTCGATGCCCTCATTGCGCATCACCTCCGCCATCGCTCTGGCAAAGCGGGCAAAGGCGGTAATAAATTCGGGGGACCAGATATCGAGATGAGACGGATAGCCGAAATGCGCCACCTCCCAGATGATCTGGATCCCGTGCTGGCTGGCGGCATGCACCATCGGCAGAAAAGAGGACCAGTCATACTCGCCGGGCTTTTTCTCGATCAGATACCAGCGCGCGCCATCGCGGGCGGTCAGCAGACGATGCTGCGCCAGCGCGGCGTAGTCTTTATGCACCAGCATGTCATGGCCGCTGCTGATAATCATATCGAGGCGTTTGCCTTCGCCGCGACAGGCGGTGGAGCAGGGGAAGCTGCCCTGGAAAAAGCTGTTGAACAGCGACGGTTGATGACGCTGCGGCGACATCGGTGAAGATGTGGTTGGCATGCGGTTCTTCTCCCGTGAAAAAGGCAGGCGCGGAACGTTTCGCTAAGTCTAGACTAAATGACAACCCTGACCTGATTTTCACAGCACATATTCCCAGGGAGGAAAGATGCATAACCGATTGCGTATTATGCGGGGCGACATTACTCAGATGGAGGTGGACGCCATCGTCAATGCGGCGAACAGCAGTCTGCTGGGCGGCGGTGGAGTCGACGGCGCGATTCATCGCGCCGCAGGCCCGGCGCTGCTCGCCGAATGTCGCCATCTGGCGGCCACGCGCGGCGGCTGTCCCACCGGCGAGGCGGTGCTGACCGGCGCCGGCAACCTGCCGGCGCGGGCGGTAATCCATACCGTCGGCCCGGTGTGGCGCGGCGGTCAGCAGGGCGAAGCCGAACTGCTGGCCAGCGCCTGGCGCAACAGCCTGCGGCTGGCGGCGGAAAACCGCTTCGCCACTCTCGCCTTTCCGGCGATCTCTACCGGTATTTACGGCTATCCTAAAGCGGCGGCGGCGGAAATCGCGCTGCGCACTATCAGTGAATTTTTTCAACATCATGACTACCCGCAACAGGTGTGGCTGGTCTGTTTTGATGAGGAGATGTATCGGCTTTATCAGCAGCAATCAGAACAGTCGTATGACGCCCGAGGAATACAGGGTGAATAATAACAATCAGAACCATATAAAAAGGACAATCAATGGCTGAAGCACTTTATCCGCAGGATAACTTGACGCCTGCAGACAGTCGCACTCGCCTCGCCAGGGCAGTGACGCCCCGTACCGCTCAGCATCCCCGACACAGCGGCCTGCATCCGCTGAGCGACGGTCTTGACGCCTTCGCCGCGCGCTACTTGCTGCTGTCGATGGCCGAAGAGCGCATCGATATTCAGTACTATATCTGGCAAAACGACATGTCCGGTCGGCTGCTGTTCAGCGCGCTGCTGGAAGCGGCCGATCGCGGCGTGCAGGTGCGCCTGCTGTTGGACGACAACAATACGATGGGGCTGGATAAAACCCTTAGCGAACTGAACCGCCATCCGCAGATCGCCATCCGGCTGTTTAACCCTTTCTCCTTCCGCACGCTGCGCGCGTTGGGCTATCTCAGCGATTTTGCCCGCCTGAATCGGCGTATGCACAATAAAAGCATCATCGTCGATAACATGGTCACCATCGTTGGCGGCCGTAACATCGGCGACGAATATTTCGGCGCGGGCAAGCAGCCGCTGTTTTCCGATCTCGATGTGATGGCGATCGGGCCGGTGGTCGAAGAGGTTGCGGACGATTTCGAACGCTACTGGCACAGCGGCGCGGTAAAAACCTTTGAATCGGTGGTGGATGAGGCGAGCGACGAGTCGCAGACGGCGGTGCGCCTGCCGGAAGCCTGGCGCGACAGCGAGCAGGTGCAGCGTTATATGCAGCGCGTGCAATCCTGCGGCTATATGGCGCAGCTGGACAGCGGCGAGCTGGAGATGATCTGGGCGCCGGCGCGTCTGCTGAGCGACGATCCGCGTAAAGGATTGGGCAAGGCGCGACGCGGCACGCTGCTGCCGCAGCGCATGTTGGAGGTAATAGGGCGTCCGCAGCGGCAGTTCGACATTATTTCCGCCTATTTCGTTCCCACGCGCGCTGGGGTGGCGCAGCTGTTGGGTCTGGTGCGCCACGGCGTCAGCATCGCGATTTTAACCAACTCGCTGGCGGCCAACGATGTTTCGGTAGTGCACGCGGGCTACGCTAAATGGCGCAAAAAATTGCTGCGCCACGGCGTAAAGCTCTATGAGCTGAAGCCGCAGCATGACGGTGAAGAACGGCCGCACGATCGCGGGCTGACCGGTAACTCCGGCTCCAGCCTGCACGCCAAGACCTTTAGCGTCGACAATGAAAAGGTCTTTATCGGCTCGTTTAATTTCGATCCGCGCTCGGCGGTGCTGAACACTGAAATGGGGCTGCTAATAGAGAGCGACGTGCTGGCAGGCAATATCCATCAGCGCTTTGTCGAGGAGATGCGCGATCGCGCCTGGTCGCTGCGGCTGGATAAGTGGGGCCGCATCAACTGGGTCGAGTATGAAGGCGAGCCGGGGGAAGTGGTGCATAAACATGAACCGAAGACGCGCTTCTGGCAGCGTCTGCTGGTGCGGCTGGTCTGGCGTCTGCCGGTGGAGTGGCTGCTGTAGGCGGGCGTTTACGCCCGCCGTAAAGACAGGAGAGAAAGCCGCCGCGGGCGGCTTAATCGTTTGGCTCTCAGGGACGCGGCTTTTTGCCGGAAAACAGAAAGCGCAGCAGCGGAATGCGCAGGTGAATCTCATACAGCAGAAAGGCGATGCCGAAGACAAACGCCAGGCCGGCGACGAAGCCCAGCGCGTTGTTGTGAATGTGCGGCGTAATAAAAATGCCATACAGCAGCGTTAACGGATGATGCACCAGGTAGATAAACAGCGAGGCGTTCACCAGCCAGGTAATACGCGCCGAGTGGGCGTTAAGGAAGCGATGGCCGAAGGCGAACACCATATTGACCATCCACAGCCCCATCAGCATCGACACTACCGCATCAATCTCATACATCCAGCCTTCGCCGCTGCTGTAGCGCTGGTTCGCCATATAGGCGATAAACGCCAGCGCCGCGCCCAGCGCCGTCCAGGGATTGAACCGGATAAAGCGCGCCTTCAGCGCCGGGTTGCGCCACGCCAGCGCGCCGAGACAGAAAAAGGGCAGGTAAAACAGCGTCTGCATCACCACAAAGTTAAACAGGCCGTCGGTCAGCAGGGCGGGCTGAAAAATAAAGATCAGACGGCGCATCACGCACCAGCAGAGGCTGTAGAACACTATCGCCAGCGTTAAGGTCATCCAGCCGGGCGCCGCCGCTTCTTCGCTGGTGACGCCGACGCGCAGGCGACGGAACAGCCAGAGGCCGAGCGTGGTAAAGATCACCAGCACCAGTAAAAACCACAGGTGTGAGATGAGTTCCCAGACCAGAGTGTTGTACTTGTCGTACAGAGAGAAGTGCGGCCAGCCGGCAACCTTACCGGTCCACGCTTTCAGCATAAAAAACTGCGGCAGGGTAATCAGCGGAATGGCGGTCAGCATGGGAATGCCGACGCGCTCGACGCGCACTTTCCACCACTCTTTTGGCGCATAACGCAAGTAAAGCATGTAAGAGAAATAGCCGGAGATCACGAAAAAGACCTGCATACGGAAAGCATGAATAAAATCATTAAATACGGTTAACCAGAGGGAGGGCTCCGCGCTGTTAACGGACCACTGGTGGCTGGAATAAATAAGTGAAACATGAAAAGGGACGCCAAGAAGCATCAGATAGGCGCGAATCGAGTCAAAAAAATATTCACGCTGCTGGGTTTTTGTACGCATAATTATCCAGTTTTAGTACGTTTTTTGCTCCGGCTCACTCTGAACCTGACAAAAGTGAGCGCTTTACTTTACCGGAGCGGGAATCCATATAATATCAGCCGATTCTGTAACAGACGATCAACTAAGGTTAACGTCTGAACCGCAGGGTAAATGGGAACAAAACCGCTGATATACTGTCGGAAAACGGAATAATCCATTAATATGGATGAGATTGATTTAAGCACACGAAAGGGGGGGATGTGCTGATTACTAACAAAAATAAAACGGAACTGAAAAAACTGCACTGGTCAGGTGCGGCAGTTCTGCTTGCCTTGTATGCCAATAACAGTTGGGCTTTTAGCATTGACGATGTGGCAAACGAGGCGAAGTCGTTAGCGGGAAAAAGTTTTGAAGCGCCAAAGAGCAATTTGCCCTCTCAGTTTCGTGACATGAAATATGCTGACTATCAGCAGATTCAGTTTAATCACGATAAAGCCTATTGGAACAAACTGAAAACGCCATTCAAACTGGAGTTCTATCATCAGGGCATGTATTTCGACACGCCAGTGAAACTTCATGAAATCACCGCCAGTACGGTGCGTGAAATCAAATATAACCCAAACTATTTTAATTTCGGCAATGTGCAGCACGACCCGGAAACCATTAAAAACCTCGGTTTCGCCGGATTTAAGGTGCTCTATCCGCTCAATGCCAAAGGCAAGGATGATGAAATCACCAGTTTCCTCGGCGCCAGCTATTTTCGCGTGATCGGCGGCGGCCAGGTTTATGGTCTCTCCTCGCGCGGTCTGGCGATCGATACCGCGCTGCCGTCGGGCGAAGAGTTCCCGCGCTTCCGCGAGTTCTGGATTCAGCGTCCGAAACCGCAGGACAAGCAGCTGGTGATCTATGCGCTGCTTGATTCGCCGCGCGCCACCGGCGCCTACCGCTTTGTGCTGCGTCCGGGCAAAGACACCAATGTTGACGTGCAGGCAAAAGTCTATCTGCGCGATAAAGTGGGCAAGCTGGGCGTCGCGCCGCTGACCAGTATGTTCCTTTACGGGCCGAATCAGCCTTCTCCGATAGTGAACTATCGTCCTTCTCTGCATGATTCCAACGGTTTGTCGATCCATGCCGGCAATGGCGAGTGGATCTGGCGTCCGCTGAACAATCCGCGCCATCTGGCTGTCTCTACCTTTACCGTAGAGAACCCGAAAGGCTTCGGTCTGTTGCAGCGCGGCCGCGAGTTTAGTCAATACCAGGATCTCGACGACCGTTACGATCTGCGCCCGAGCGGCTGGATCGAGCCGCAGGGCGACTGGGGCAAAGGCCGCGTCGAGCTGGTGGAGATCCCGACCGCGGATGAGACCAACGACAACATCGTCGCCTTCTGGACGCCGGAGAATCTGCCGGAGCCGGGCAAGGAAATGAACTTTAAATATCGTCTGCACTTTACCCGTGATGAAGACCAGTTGCATTCGCCGGAAACGGCATGGGTGAAAAGCACGCTGCGCTCCACCGGCGATGTGAAACAGTCGAACCTGGTGCGTCAGCCGGATGGCACCATCGCCTTCGTGGTCGATTTCGTCGGCGAAGAGATGGGCAAGCTGGCGGATAATACGCCGGTCGCGCCGCAGGTCAGTATCGGCAACAACGGCGAGATTGTTGAACAGAGCGTACGTTATAACCCGGTCACCAAAGGCTGGCGCTTAATGCTGCGCATTCGCGTGAAAGACAATAAGCAGCCGACCGAAATGCGCGCCGCACTGGTTAACGGTGATAAAGCGCTGACGGAAACATGGAGCTATCAGTTGCCTGCCAATGAATA
Organism: Mixta sp.; assembly: GCF_024610815.1. Classification (NCBI taxonomy): domain Bacteria; kingdom Pseudomonadati; phylum Pseudomonadota; class Gammaproteobacteria; order Enterobacterales; family Erwiniaceae; genus Mixta; species Mixta sp. Next base: position 8,640 of record NZ_JANION010000243.1, on the reverse strand, counting down.
AATCAATGCTTACTCCAGCCGACTATATCGACGCGCTGCCGCTGACGCCGGAACGCAAAGCGGCGCTGTCGTCCAGTCTGCCCGCCCCGGAGGCGGGCGGTGACGTCTACAGTCAACTGCATCAACAGCTGGGCCAGGACGGCCCGGCTGAAGCGCGCCCTGACGATGCGCCGCTGACCTCGGTCAAAGCGCGCATCGAAATGAGCTGGCCCGATTCTGTCGACGGCGGAAAACAGTTCGGTCAGGATTACCTTGACCGCACGACGCTGAAGGCGATGCCGCCGGTAAAGCGTTCGTTGATGTTCCCGGAAGCCTGGCGCACCAACCCGCTGGCCCGCGCCTGGGATTCCCTGCGCGGCCGCAAATCAACGCCGCGCTATGCCACGGCGGAAGAGCAGCGACAGGAAGATAAATGGCGTCACGTCGGCTCCATTCGTCGCTACATTCTTCTGATCCTTACCCTGTTCCAGACGGTGATCGCCACCTGGTATATGAAGACCATTCTGCCTTACCAGGGCTGGGCGCTGATCGACCCGATGGACATGCTGAACCAGAACTGGCAGCAGTCGCTGTTGCAGCTGCTGCCTTATGTGTTGCAGACCGGCATCCTGTTCCTGTTCGCTATTCTGTTCTGCTGGGTCTCCGCTGGCTTCTGGACGGCGCTGATGGGCTTCCTGCAGTTGATGATCGGGCGCGATAAATACAGCATCTCTTATACGCTGAACGGCGATGAGCCGATCGATCCGACGCACCGCACGGCGCTGATCATGCCGATCTGCAACGAAGATGTGGAGCGCGTCTTCGCCGGTCTGCGCGCTACCTGGGAATCCGTCGTGCGCAGCGGCGAGAGCGAGCATTTTGACGTCTATATCCTCAGCGACAGCTACGACGCCGACATCGCCATGGCGGAGCAGAAGGCGTGGATGGAGCTGGTGCGCGACGTGGGCGGCGCCGGCAAGATCTTCTATCGCCGCCGCCGCCGCCGCGTGAAACGTAAAAGCGGCAACATTGACGACTTCTGCCGTCGCTGGGGCAGCCAGTACAGCTATATGGTGGTGCTGGATGCGGACAGCGTAATGAGCGGCGAGTGTCTGACCGGTCTGGTGCGCATGATGGAAGCGAACCCGAACGCCGGCATTATCCAGTCTTCGCCGAAGGCGTCGGGCATGGATACGCTCTATGCGCGTTGTCAGCAGTTCGCCACCCGCGTTTACGGGCCGCTGTTTACCGCCGGTCTGCACTTCTGGCAGCTGGGCGAATCGCACTACTGGGGCCACAACGCCATTATCCGCGTGAAGCCTTTTATTGAGCACTGCGCGCTGGCGCCGTTGCCGGGCGAAGGGTCGTTCGCCGGTTCGATTTTGTCGCACGACTTTGTCGAAGCCGCGCTGATGCGCCGCGCCGGCTGGGGCGTCTGGATCGCGTACGATCTGCCTGGCTCCTATGAGGAGCTGCCGCCGAACCTGCTGGACGAGCTGAAGCGCGACCGCCGCTGGTGTCACGGCAACCTGATGAACTTCCGCCTGTTCCTGGTGAAAGGGATGCACCCGGTGCACCGTGCGGTATTTCTGACCGGCGTGATGTCCTATCTCTCGGCGCCGCTCTGGTTTATGTTCCTGGCGCTTTCGACGGCGTTGCAGGTGGTGCATACCCTGATGGAGCCGCAGTACTTCCTGCAGCCGCGCCAGCTTTTCCCGGTGTGGCCGCAGTGGCGACCGGAACTGGCGATAGCTCTGTTCTCCACGACGCTGGTGCTGCTGTTCCTGCCGAAGCTGCTGAGCGTGGTGCTGATCTGGTTCAAAGGGGCGAAGGGCTACGGCGGCGCGCTGCGTCTGCTGCTGTCGATGCTGCTGGAGATGCTGTTCTCGGTGCTGCTGGCGCCGGTGCGCATGCTGTTCCATACGGTGTTCGTGGTCAGCGCTTTCCTTGGCTGGGAAGTGGTGTGGAACTCGCCGCAGCGCGATGACGACGCTACGCCGTGGAGCGAAGCGTTCCGCCGTCACGGTTCGCAGATGCTGCTGGGCATCGTCTGGGCGGTCGGTATGGGCTGGCTCGATCTAAACTTCCTGTGGTGGCTGTCGCCGATCGTCTTCTCGCTGATCCTGTCGCCGTTTGTTTCGGTGATCTCCAGCCGCGCGAGCAATGGGCTGGCGACCAGGCGCGCGAACTTATTCCTGATCCCGGAAGAGTACGCGCCGCCGAAGGAATTGCAGGATACCGACGCCTATCTGCAGCTGAACCGCGAACGCGCCCTGAAGCATGGCTTTATGCATGCGCTGTTCCATCCGTCGTTTAACGCGCTGGCTACCGCTCTGGCGACCTCGCGTCACCTGAAAAGCGACCTGCTGGATCACGCGCGCGACCGTCGGGTTGAGCGTGCGTTAAGCGAGGCGCCTGCGAAACTGAGCCGTGATGAGCGTCTGGTGCTGCTCAGCGATCCGGTGACGCTGGCGCGCCTGCACTATCGACTGTGGCAGGATGCGGAGAAATATCACGAGTGGCTCGATTACTATCGGACGCTGCAGCTCAATCCGCTGGCGTTAGCGCCAGCGAAGTAAGCCGCGCGGCCTGCGGGCCGCGGTGAAAAACGTCAAGCGCCGTTGCTGACGGCGCGCTAAATTCAGGCGGCCTGCGGGCCGCTTTTTTTATCCCGGCCCTTTACGCTACCTTTACCTTTGAAGCGCTGGCGGGCAGGGGACGGGCGGTTACAATGGCCTGTTTTTATAAGAGGGGAAAACGGGTGAAAAGAGGTTTACGCGGCGTCATGCTGCTGACGGCGGTGCTGCTGTTGAGCGGCTGTGGCAGTATCATCAGCCGTACGGTGCCCGGACAGGGGCACGGCAATCAATATTATCCTGGGGTGCAGTGGGACGTGCGCGACACGCCGTGGCGCTTTTTGACCATTATCGACGTGCCGCTGTCGGCCCTGCTGGACACGCTCCTGTTACCGGTAGATGCCCGACACGGCCCTTATGAGTAATCAACCGCGGCGCGGCGGTTACCAGCGGTCGGATTCGTTATTGCTGCCGCTGTCTTCCCACTCCTGCGCCACCGCTTCGCCTTCTTCAGTATCCAGCGGTGGTTCAAGCTGAAATTCGCCTTCATCCCATTCGTGCAGCGTGTTCTCCGGCATCCACTCCTGACGCAGCTCAACTTCATCGAAATCGCCGTCAAAAATCGCCTGCGCAGCTTCGCCGGTGCGAATCGGCGAGAGTTCGCCATCATCGCTTTCATCAGCGAGGAATTCCGCCTGCCACATAATTTCCCCATCCTGCATTACATATTTTTGCAGGTTGAATTGTCCTACCGATACCTCGTCATCATCCAGATCCGGGTTATTCGCCAAAAACTCTTCGCGGGCGTTATCGATAGCTTCTTCCAGCGTGCTAAACATGCTCATGGTTTCTCCTTATTCTCCTTGGGGATGGTTTCAAAAAAGGATAGACGAAGTTTTGCCGCGTCATGAGTTTGCTGAATAAAAAAAATGGCGGGCGAGAGCAAAAAAGAACCCCCTTTCGTTTCACGCTGAAACGAAAGGGAAAAGGCGATCAGTAGAGTTTTGGCTCGCCCTCAGGGCGTGTCTTAAAGCGGCGATGCAGCCACATATACTGCTCCGGCGCCATCAAAATCGACTCTTCGACGATCTGATTCATGCGCGCGGCGGTCGCCGCTTCGCTCTCGGTGGAAATGTCCTCGACGCTCGGCAGCACCACCAGCTCGTAGCCCTTGCCGTGCGGCAGACGGCGCGGCACAAAGGGGATCACCGCCGGGTTGGCGCTACGGATAAGCAGGTAGCTGCCCTTGGTCGAGGCGGCGTTCGGCACGGCGAAGAAGGGCACGAAGACGCTGCTCTTTGGACCGTAGTCGTGGTCGGGGGCGTACCAGATAATCTCGCCCGTCTTCAGCGCACGGATCATCCCCTTGAGATCTTTGCGATCGAGCATGCTTTTATTGGAGCGCATCCGCCCCCAGGTTTGCAGCCAGTCGATCACCGGGTTGTCATTCGGGCGATAAACGCCGATGCCAGGATTGAGCATGCCGAAGAAACGCGCACCCAGCTCCAGCGTCAGGAAATGCATGCCGATCAGCAGCACCCCTTTTTTCTCTTCCAGGGCGCGCTTAACATGCTCGTCGCCGGAGTTGGTGAACCATTTGCGTACTCGCCAGTCGGGCCAGAACCAGGCGATGCCGGTTTCCAGCAGGCCCATGCCGACTGATTCAAAATTGCGCTTTACCAGCGCTTCACGTTCGGCAACGGGCATGGTGGGAAAACAGAGCTCCAGATTGCGACGGGCAACCGCGACGCGCCGCTTCATAAAGCGCATCGATAAACGACCGAGGCCGCAGCCGAGGTGGTAAAGCACCGGATAAGGAAGCAGAACCACAAGATAAAGCAGGCCAATGCCAAGCCAGAGTAACCAGTAACGCGGATGCAGCAGATCGCGAGAAAATTGAGGCAGCTGAGTCATGTTCTTCCAGATAGTCGTTGCGGCAGGCGTCTGTTGCCGCAGTGTCCAGTTTAAGGGGCATATTGTGCCACTTTTTTTACGCCAGCTGAAATAATGGTGTCAGCCAAAATGAACGGCGGCGCTACAGAGGCGCCGCCGGAGAGGATTTACAGGTTAAACAGCCCCTTCACCTCATGGGGTTCGCAGCGCCAGTACTGCGGCGGCGCCTGCACTTTTTCGCCCAGTTCGGCGGCGGCGTGCCATGGCCAGCGCGGATCGTAAAGCATCGCGCGCGCCAACGCCACGGCGTCCGCCTCGCCATTCACCAGAATCGCTTCCGCCTGCTGCGGCTCGGTAATCAGACCGACGGCGATCACCGGCATAGAAGTCATCGCTTTTTTAATGCCGACGGCGAACGGCACCTGATAGTTGGGGCCCACGCTGATCTGCTGTTGTGGCGAAAGGCCGCCGCTGGAGACGTGGATATAGTCGCAGCCTGCCGCCTCCAGCGCCTTGCTTAACGCGACAGACTGCTCCTCATCCCAGCCGCCTTCAACCCAGTCGGAGGCGGAGATGCGCACGCCGACCGCTTTGTCGCGTGGGAAGACGCGGCGAACCTCGTCGAAGATTTCCAGTACCAGGCGCATACGGTTTTCCAGCGAGCCGCCATATTCGTCGTCGCGCTGGTTGGAGAGCGGAGAGAGGAACTGGTGCAGCAGGTAGCCGTGGGCCGCGTGGATTTCCACCAGCTCGAAGCCCAGACGGTCAGCGCGGATAGCGCTGTCGATAAAGGCCTGCTTGATCTCCTCAAGGCGTGCTTTGGTCAGCGCCAGCGGCTTATCATCGCCTTCGCTGTAGGGCAGCGCGGAGGGCGCGGAGGTCTGCCAGCCGCCCTGCTGCGGCGTTAAAAAGCCGCCGCCGCGCCACGGCACGTCGCAGGACGCTTTGCGTCCGGCATGGCCCAGCTGAATACCCAGCGGCATCGTCGCGTAGCGTTTAACATCATTGATGGTTTCCGCCAGCGCCTGCTCCGTTTCGTCATCCCACAGCCCCAAATCCTGTGGCGTGATACGCCCGGCGGCTTCCACCGCGGTCGCTTCGATAATCAACAGTCCGGCGCCGGACAGGGAGAGATGGCCCAGATGAATGCGGTGCCAGGGCGTTGCTTTACCCTGTTCCGCCGAGTACTGGCACATCGGCGCAATAATAATGCGGTTACTGAGAGATAACTTACCCAATTTTATCGGCGTAAATAGCTGACTCATCTTTTTCTCCGTCTGTTATCACCTAAGTGATAGTAAGGGCGCTAATAAAGTAACTATGCTCAACGTGATTGCGATCCAGGTCAATTGTCAGTATGTGCGGTAGCGCCCGATCGTCAAATGTAGAAAAAATGCTGCGAGGCTTTGCTTCACTGTTAAATCAGGTATGATGTCGCCCGCTAAAAACCGCTCATTAATGGGAAAGAACACCATGCCAGTGTTACATAACCAGGTCTCCAACAAAGAGCTGAAGGCGCGCATGCTGGCCGAAACCGAGCCGCGCACCACCGTCTCTTTCTATAAATATTTCACCATCGACGATCCGCAGGCGTTTCGCGACGCGCTCTATAAAGCGCTGACCGAGCTGAAGGTCTTTGGTCGCATCTATGTCGCGCATGAGGGCATCAACGCTCAGGTCAGCGTGCCGGCCAGCCTCTATCCGCGTATGCAGGAGACGCTGTACGGTTTCCATCCGGCGCTAAATAACCTGCGCATGAACGTGGCGCTGGACGACGACGGCAAATCTTTCTGGGTGCTGCGCCTGAAAGTGCGCGATCGCATTGTGGCCGACGGCATCACCGACGACAGCTTCGACGCCAGCCAGGTCGGCGCCTATCTGAAAGCGGATGAAGTCAACGCCATGCTCGACGATCCCGATGCGGTGTTCGTCGATATGCGCAACCACTATGAATATGAAGTGGGCCACTTTGACAAGGCGCTGGAAATCCCCGCCGATACCTTCCGCGATCAGCTGCCGATGGCGGTGGATATGCTGCAGGATAAAAAAGATAAAAAGATCGTCATGTACTGCACCGGCGGCATTCGTTGCGAAAAAGCCAGCGCCTGGATGCGGCATAACGGTTTTGAGCAGGTTTATCACGTTGAAGGCGGGATTATCGAATATGCGCGCCGCGCGCGCGAGCAGGGCTTGCCGGTGCGGTTTAAAGGCAAAAACTTTGTCTTTGACGAGCGCATGGGCGAGCGCATTTCCGACGATGTTATCGCGCACTGCCACCAGTGCGGCACGCCGTGCGATACGCACGTCAACTGCGTCAACGACGGCTGCCATCTGTTGTTTATCCAGTGTCCGGCCTGCGCTGAGAAATATCAGCACTGCTGTAGTCCGATCTGCATGGAAGAAGCCTCGCTGCCGCCGGAAGAGCAGCGCGCGCGCCGCGCTGGTCGTGAAACCAGCAACAAGATTTTCAATAAATCGCGCGGCCTGCTGAATGCCACCCTGACCATCCCCGCGCCTTCCGATAAAGCGGAAAGCTAAGTAAGCCGGACAGCGGCAATAAAAAAGGGCAGCGCAGGCTGCCCTTATTCTTTCCCAACGGGTTATTTTTGACGGACGCCTTCCACAGAAATCATCAGCTCCACTTCCTGAGACGCCGGGCCGAGATCGGTTTTGATGTTAAAATCTTTCAGCGCCAGTTTGCCTTCCGCCTCGAAGCCGGCACGGTAGCCGCCCCACGGATCGTCGCCCTGGCCAAGCATTTTCGCTTCAAGCGTAATCGGCTTCGTCACGCCGTTCAGCGTCAGGTTGCCGGTAATATCCAGCTCGTCGCCATCCTTCTTCACGCCGGTAGAGACAAATGTCGCCTGAGGGAATTTGCCGACGTTAAGGAAGTCGGCGCTGCGCAGGTGCTTGTCGCGCTCGGTGTGGTTAGTGTCGACGCTGCTGGTGTTAATGGTGACATTCACCTTATCCGCGGCCGGATCTTTCTCATCAAAGGTAAAGCTGCCGTCGAAATCTTTAAAAGTGCCGTAGAGCCAGCTGTAGCCAAGGTGCTTGATGCGGAACTGAATAAAGGCATGCTGCCCCTGTTTATCGATTTTATAGTCCGCGGCAGTCGCCGTCTGGGCTGCAAGCAGCAGCGTTGCTGCGGTCAGACCGCAAAGCGTTTTTTTCAACATACTATTTCTCCGTTTCAATAGATGAAGCGATGCGGCAACCCAGCATCCGTTTTAGCGTGATATCTCGATCGATAAAGTGGTGCTTCAGCGCAGCCAGGCCGTGCAGCAGCGACAGGATCACCACGCTCCATGCCAGCCAGAGATGGATATCGCCCGCCAGATCGATCTGCACGGCGTCGGCGTTGATCGCGGCAGGCGCAGAGAGCAGGCCAAAGATCTCTATTGGCTGGCCTTCTCCGGTAGAGATCAGGTAGCCGGTGATAAAAATCGCGAACAGCAGCAGGTAGAGCAGCAGATGCGCGCCAATCGCGCCGTAGCGCACCAGCGGAGAGTAGCTGGCGAGCGGCGCCGGAGGAGGGGAGACAAAACGCCAGACGACGCGCAGGGTCATGACGGCAAACAGCACCATGCCGATACTTTTATGCAGCTCAGGCGCTTTGTGATACCAGGTATCGTAATAGCCCAGCGTGACCATCCACAGCCCAAGCGCAAACATGCCATAGACCGCTAAAGCAACCAGCCAGTGAAGCGATACGGCGATATGTCCATATTCGCCGCGACTGTTTTTCCACCGCATTATCGTCTCCCTCATTCACGTTTTGACATGAGACTGAACAAGCTGAAACAGAAAATCAACAAAAATCAGGACCGACGCGCGCTTTTTTTCTGGTATTCAAAAAAATTGTTATTGTTATGCTTTTATCGTGCAATTTTATCGAGAAGCAGAAGGTCTTTAAGGCGATTTTTTTATCTTCCGGTAGGGAAATAAAGAATGTCTGCTGAGAAAGAAGTTGCCTGACGCATTCAGTTAATTTGAAATAAATCTTGTTTTTTTACAGGGAACTGTCAGTTTTTGTCAGTAAGAAGGCATCTCTGTTGTAGGGAGAAACGATGCAGGGATGTAGTTTTTTAACAACTTATTTACGATGAGCTGTCAGATAAATTTATCCGGTACAACGTAAAGCAGGGTAAGCAGTCAAAACAGCGTTGGGTTAAACAATAAAAACCCACAG
>NZ_JANION010000240.1:0-5479 GCF_024610815.1 Mixta sp. | reverse complement strand
ATGTAAAGCGCAGCGGGAGAGGACATGTAGGTAAGCGTTCCCTTACTTCATGCAGCAAGGGAACGGGCGAAACGGCGGGAATTTACATCAGATTGAGCTTTTTCACATGAACCAGCACGTTTTTGCCATGGCGCAGCACGGTGCCGTTAACGGTGATTAAATCGTCCGGCTTCACTTCCTGGCCCTGCCAGACCGCATCGTCAATTTGCAGCTGTGCGGTGCCGGACGCGTCGCGCAACACCCAGGTTTTACTGCCGCTCTGGCGCAGGATATTGCCTTGCAGCGTTACCCAGGTGCCGGTCGAAAGCTGCGCCAGCTTATTCGCTGCCGTCAGCTTCTGGTTGTCAGTGACAGCGCGGTAGCCATCTTTCTGATCTTCCGGCGGCGGCGCTTTGCCGTCTGGATTAAAACCGCCATCGGCGGCCAGCGCAGGGGCGGCGATCAGGGCCGCCAGGCATAGCGTCAGAAATTTATGCATAACGGCCTCCTGTTATTTCATTAAGGCAGCGGCGGACTTATGGCGCGCCCAACTGTTCGACGTCGACCCAGCGACGTGCGCCGTCGTGACGCAGACGGCCGTTCATCCGCACCTGATCCTCAGCGTCATAGGTTTTGCCATCAAACACTTTTTTCGGGATCACCAGGTCAATGGTTTCATTGTTGCGACCGCGCAGCTGATAGCTCTGTTCGCCTTTTTGCTTCACGATATAGCCTTCCAGCGTCACCCAGGCGCCGTCGCGCATGGTTTTCACCTCGCTGATGGAGGGCGAAGTGGTGTCTTCCGTGCCTTTATAGCCGCTGTCCTGCGTGCGCGGCGGCGTCTCGCCGCCTTTATAGCCGCCAGCGTCATCAGCGAACGCAGGCAGGGTAAACAGGGCGATCAGGGCGGCGATAGTGAATTTTTTAGCCATAGCTTCTCCTTAATGATTGTCCTTTCGGGCAGGCAAAAAACGCCATATCAGATAATAAGCCTGGCACAGTCTGATAAAGTCGTGAGAAATCAGCGCAGGACCGCTGCAATAACGCGCAGCGGGGGGCAGGACGCGGGCCGGAAAAGGCGAGTTAAACCTGGCCGAAGCGACGCCAGAGAAAACGCAGCACAAAAAACTCAATGGTGCCCAGCAGCAGGAACCACAGGCAGAGCACAATGGTGTAAAGCTGGTTGAGATCGCTGAAGTGAAACAGCGACATCAGACGTGCCGCCAGCTCCGGGCCTAAAGCGGGCGCAGGCAGCAGCAGCGCGGAGAGAAAGCCCAGCAGCAGAATGCTCATCGGCGCAAGCCAGTTTTCAAAAGTGGATTTCATGGCGGTTAAAAGAGTAAGAAAAACCAGAGCGTTATTGTCCGGGAATTAGCGCGCGGGTTCAACGATTAGCGCCGCTAAGCGCTTCCGCCATTGGGTTATTCATCCCAAACGCTGTTTTATGCACAGACTCAACGGGATGCTCAATCCCGCATGTAGAAGAATATTCTTGAATAATCAATCATATGGCATCTGTAAAACCGCGAAAAGGTGAAAAAGCGGTCCTCTCGTTTAACTTTTGTTTAAGATAACATTTGCATAATCGTGGTCCATTATGTGATCTGCTTCAAAAAAACGTTGCCGGCCAAAAGGGCAGCCGTTATAATTTCGTTGATTTTTTCAACAAAAGTTATTCAGGTCCACGCTATGAAAAAGTTCTTTCGGTATGTGTTTCGTGCTTACGTTGAAACCTTTAAGCATGTACCGCCAGGCGCGCTGAACTAACGGCGCCGCCGCACAGAAACCCCTCGATAACCGCGGCCAGGGATCGGACCGATGGTTATCAAATCCTTCTTACTGCGATAACCCCTCTTTTCCAGCCGTGATGTCAGCGCCGCAGCCCGCCTGTGTCACTCTCTTTTTCTCCTAAATGCCGATTGTTGATAGCCATCGCACACTTTCATGCTCTGCGTCCCACAGGCGGGACGGCGGATAAGGCGAAGCGCCATTTAGCGCCTAAACTTAGCGGGTATCCTTACTCTGAGGGCAGCTGATGAAGAGAACACCCCGGCGGCGCGGGCCAGATAACCGCGCAGTGCTTCTCGGTATGGCCACCGCCATAGCCGGTACCGCCCTGCTTGTCAGAAAGTGGCGCAAGTGGCAGCAAACTCCGCCGGTCGGCATTCACAGCCATCAGGCGGGCCTGGCAGGCTACTATCAGCAGGTCGGACCGTGGCGCATGTTTACCCGCACCACGCCGGAGACACGCCCTGGTCTGCCGGTGGTGCTGCTGCATGGTCTCGCGCTTTCCGGGCGCGCGATGGAAGATTTAGCCCTGGCGCTCGGATGGGAATATCGCGTGCTGGTGCCCGATCTGCCCGGCTTTGGCGGCAGCGCGTTTCCCGCCTCGCAGCCGGTATTGGATGTCGACCGGCTGGCGGAGGCGCTGTGGATGTGGATGCAGCAGAACCAGCTGTCGCGGGCGATTTTCGTCGGCAACGCCTTTGGCTGTCAGGTGTTGGCCGCGCTGGCGGTAGCCCATCCCGAAGCGGTGGCGGGGCTGGTTTTACAGGGGCCGACCGTCGATCGCCGTTCCCGCTCGCTGCTGCATCAGGTCTGGCGTGACTGGCGCAACGGCCGCCGCGAATCGCACCGTTCGGCTGCCGCGCTCTGCCGCGTCGATTTCGCCAAAGCGGGCGTATGGCGCATGGTCGGCACGCTGCGCGCCATGCTGCGCGACCGTATTGAACAACGTTTGCCCCATATCAAAGCGCCGGTACTGGTGGTGCGCGGCTCGTATGATGTGGTGTCGCCAGCGCGCTGGGTGGAGGAGATGGTGGCGCTGTTGCCGCGCGGCGAGCTGATAACGCTGCCAAAGGGCACCCACACGCTGCATTACGTCTATCCCTGGAGCTACAGCCGCGCGATTCGTCCCTTTATTGCCCGCGTGCAGAAGGAGTATGAACATCATGAGTAAACCCCCACGCGGTATCGCCCGCTTCGACTCATCGGCAGCGATGGTGACGGCGCTGAGCAACGCGCTGCATCAACGTCCCTTTAGCAGCCCCAGCCAGTCGCCGGGTCTCGATCGCGTTTTGCCCGCGCTGAACCTGCTGCCTGAGCGGCTGCGCGAATGGGGTTACGCGGTCGGCGGCATGTCTGAGGGCATCACGCTTACGCAGGCGCAGCAGCTGGATATCGAAGGCATCGCGCGCTGGGTCGCCGGACAGTATCCACAACAGCAGTACCAGGCGGCCTTTGTCGGCTCCTCTAACGGCGCGATGGTGCATCTGGCGGCGGCGATGGGCGTGCCCTGGCTGCCGCAGACGTTCCTTTGTCCAGTACGATCTTTCCATAACGATCCCGATGACGCGCAGCAGGGGTTTACCGAAGGCAAGCCGATTGTTGATGCGCTACTGGCCACTTCGCCGCACATCGCGGTGCATCAGATGCAGGACCCGAATCAGGATCGGCTGATGCTGGAGCAGATGTCCTATTTCCGCCTGAAGCACCGCAAACTGCCGCTGGAATATAATGAGTTTTTACTCAGCGCGCTGCCGCCAGGCGGCACGTTGGTCATTAACCACTGTACCCAGCAGTGGCCCGCGACGCGCACCAGCGATCGCTCGTTTTATCAGTTTGGCTCGTTAGGCGGCGCCACCGAGCAGGAATATTTTGAAGGCGGGCCGCGGGTAATGGAGCATCTGGCGCGCTACGGCAGCGACCGGGAAAAATGGCAGCCGCCCGCGCCGGACGTCACGGTGCCGGAAGCGGAGTGGGGCTTTGACGCGCATCTGATGGCGGAGCTGAAAAAACTGGCGAATAGCCAGGGCTGGAAGCTGGTAGAGCTGCGCTACGAAAACCCGGAGGCGCTGAGCTTCGTCGCCGCCGAGATTTACCGCGACTGGTATATGTCGGCCGGGATTATCGCTTCGCGGCTGGTGGTGGACAATTTTCTGCTGATGGACCCCTGGACCACCATGCAGCAGCACGCCATACCTTTCTGGCTAAGCTTCTGCACCGAGCCGTCCGCCAGTTCGCTACAGCGCTACCTGGACAGGCAGCCGCCGTTCCGCAATATCGATCTGATGCTGTTTTCACACGGTACGGAAAGCATCGGCATGGCGTCCATTGACCGCTGGCAGCAGCTGTTAAACTACGCTACCGATGAAGGCGCGTTTGTCGGCGTCGATACGGAAAAATTTCCACGCGATTTCGCTACGCTGTCGCGCTTCGACCGTGAGCTACAGCAGCGCGCGCCGCTGTTGCCGCCGCCGGATCCGCTCACCGTCGAGTCGTTCCTGGCCGCCGTGCAGCGCTATGGCGATAAGTTTCATGTGGAATGCTTACAGCATAATTAGCCGTTTATTCACGACGCAGGGAGGCGTTGTGCGGCAGGCAAACAGAAAGGGTTAGCTATGGCGAAACGGAGCCGGCCGGCAATGCTCTGATGCAGAGAGAAGGGAACGGTAAAAGGAAATCGCTTGCGAGGCGGCAGAGGTTTTCGCGGGTGTCGGCGCAGGGCAAAAAAAAGCCAGGCCGTCGGGCCTGGCGTAAAAATCTTACTGCGTTTGTTCAGCGATCATCGTCAGTTTCTCATCGGTCGCTTTTTCTTCGTTCAACGTTTCTTCCAGCAGGCGAGCCGCTTCTTTGTAGCCCAGCTTGATGGCCATTGCGCGCAGCGTGCCGTAGGTAGCGATTTCGTAATGCTCAACTTTCTGCGCCGCGCCGATCAGACCGGCATCAAGCACCACGCCTTTTTCAACGGAATCAATCAGTTCCTGCGCTTCTTCCACCAGACCTTCCATCGCGTGGCACTTCATACGTTTGATACGCACTTCCGGGGTCGCTTCAACCAGCTGGTCAAGGCGCTCGATTTGACCTCGGGTTTCTTCGAGATGAGTTTTGAACGCTTCGATAAGTTTTTCATCGCTGGCGGCACGCGCCATTTTCGGTAGCGCACGGCTAATTTGTTTCTCAGCGCTATATACGTCAGAGAGATCGTGAATAAACAGGTCTTCCAGCGTTTTAATACTCATAATTTTCTCCATAACCAAAGGCTAATTCATTAATTAAATATTTCAGGGTAACGCGCCCTGTTAATTTCAGTATAGCCAGGAATAAACAACTGCAACGGCAAAAAGGTAAGATTAAGACTCATCCTGCTTTTACCGCTACGCTTGTTTTAAATAAGGACGCTTACCGAAAAGTCACTTTTATTAGTCAGCGCGCTCGTGGAATAGAAAAACACAAATAAAAATAGCCCGTAGTGCGAGAACGCACTACGGGCTTCACTAATCCTGTCAGGCGGCTGCCCGCTTAAAGATTAGCTGCGACGGCTGTTCTGACCGCCTTTTTTGCCTGCTTCAGAGGCTTTTTCACGGTCATTTTTGAAGTTGCCGCCGCTCTGCTGGCCGCCTTTTTTACCTGCTTCAGACGCTTTTTGACGATCTTCCGCGAAGTTACCTGAACCACCACGATGCTGAGTCATATTATTTCTCCTCGTGTGAGTTAACAG
>NZ_JANION010000239.1:0-12620 GCF_024610815.1 Mixta sp. | reverse complement strand
GAATTACTGTAAGGTCGCCGTAAGGCTGGCGTAAGTATCCGCCATCCGGCGCGATGAGACAAATTTGCGTGGCCAGTCATTTCCTTTACGCATAAGCTGCGCCAGAAAACGACAAAGCAGAAGCCGGGTTGTTTGCTACGCTCATCAACAGGTTGGCAATATATTAATTAAGGAGAACAATGATGAGTCAGATTGAAACCCGTCAGTTGGGTCGCAGCGGCATCGAAGTACCGGCGCTTACCTTTGGCGGCAACGTGTTTGGCTGGACTGTCGATCAGAACGCCTCTTTTACTCTGCTGGATGCGCTGGTAGAAAAAGGGCTGTGGTTCATCGATACCGCTGATGTGTATTCCCGCTGGGCGCCGGGCAATCAGGGTGGCGAATCAGAAACCATCATTGGCAACTGGCTGAAAAAAACCGGCAAGCGCGACAAGATCGTTCTGGCGACCAAGGTGGGTATGGAGATGTCGCCGGAAAAAACCGGCCTCTCCGCGAAATATATCCGTCAGGCGGTTGAGGATTCTCTGCGTCGTCTGCAAACCGACTATATCGATCTTTACCAGGCGCATCGCGACGATGAGCAGACGCCGCTGGAGGAGACGCTGAAGGCGTTCGATGATTTGATTCGCGCAGGGAAGGTGCGTGCGATCGGCGCCTCTAACTATTCAGCGGCCCGCCTGACGGAAGCGCTGAAGGTCAGCGAGCAGAATAATCTGGCGCGCTATGAAACGTTGCAGCCGGAATATAACCTCTACGATCGCCAGGAGTATGAAAGCGGGCTGGCGCAGGTGGCGCAGGAGAACGGTCTGGGCGTGATTAACTACTACTCGCTGGCCAGCGGCTTCCTGAGCGGCAAATACCGTCGGCCGGAAGACGCCAGCAAGAGCGCGCGCGGTCAGGGCGTGGTGGAAAAATATCTCAATGAGCGCGGGCTGCGCATCCTGCAGGCGCTGGACGAGACCGCTCAGGCGCGCAACGTCACGCCGGCTCAGGTGGCGCTTGCCTGGCAGATCGCCCGTCCCGATATTACCGCGCCGATCGTCAGCGCAACCTCGCTGGAACAGGTGGATGAGCTGGTGAAAGCGGCGACGCTGCGGCTGAATCTTGATGAAATCGACAAGCTGGCGCAGGCCAGCCGTTACTGAGGACGGCGGTAAAAAAATGCGCCTGCGGGCGCATTTTTTATGGCGTTAGCGCGGAAACCGCGACGGCGCGCGCGCCGTACGATAACGTTCGACGCAGAAACAGAGCATTCCCAGCGCGCCGCCGACCATCAGCAGCACCAGCATCGCGGGCGTGGGTTCGCTGTAATAAAAGCGCCAGACCGAGGCGCCAAGCGTGATGACCGCCAGGCAAATCATCATGCCGGTGTAACGCCAGAGCAGAACCAGCAGCAGCGCAATAGCCAGAAGCTGTTGAAAATTAAGACCCCACAGGCTCACGACAGGTTATCTCTTCGCTAAGACAAGAGACAAAATGCTACCACGCGCCGGGAAAGAAAAAGCGTTAAATGTGGTAAAGCATCGGGCGCGACGGCGATGGTTGCGCCCTGAACGATGAAAGCGCGCTGAACAGTGCGGAGAGGAAATGGGTCAGCCCGAACGGGCCAACCCAGCGGACGTCAGGCGAAAACGATCTGCGCCCAGCGCGCCAGCCCGGCGGTAACGGAGCCGAAATCGTCGCCGGTCGCCAGCGGAATGGTCGGCAGCTGCCGCTGCAACGCCTGACGCAGCAGCGGCGAGCGCGCGCTGCCGCCTGTGAGATAGATTATGTCCGGCGTGGTGCCGCTGGTCTCCAGCGCCAGCCTGACCTGCTCCTGAATGCGCTCAATCGGCGCGGCGATCGCCGTTTCAAGCCCTGCGCGGTCGACGTCCGTCGCCAGGCCCGCTTCGATAAACGTCAGCGCGGTGCTCACCTCCGGCAGATCGGTAAGGGCGATTTTGCTCTCTTCCGCCGCGCGCACCAGACGGTAGCTGAGACGCTGCTGCCAGACTTTCAGCAGACGCTGCACCTTTTCCGGTTGACGGGCGTCGCGGATCAAATCCTGTAACAGTTTACGGCAGGCGGAGGAGTAGAAATCGCTCTGCGCCGGCACGTCGTTGATCGCCACCGCGTTCCACCATGGCAAAGCGGGCAGGGCGGTGCCTTTCTGCGTTTCGCCGCCCAGACCGAGCAGCGGCATCAGCTCTTTGTAGGCCAGCGCGATGTCAAGATCGTTGCCGCCGACGCGACAGCCGCTGTGCCCCAGCAGGCTGCTGGCGCGATCGGCGCTGTTGCGCCACTGTGGGCCCATCAGCACCATACTGCAGTCGGTGGTCCCGCCGCCGATATCCACCACCAGCACCCGCTTTTCTTCATTCAGCGTCGCTTCGAAATCAAGCCCGGCGGCGACCGGTTCAAACTGGAAAACCACGTCACGAAAGCCGGCGCGGCTGGCGGCGCGCGCCAGAATGCCCTGCGCCTGCTGATTGGCATCCGAGCCGCCCAGTCCCTGGAAGTTGACCGGACGGCCGATCACCGCCTGATCGATGGCGCAGTCCAGCTGCCGTTCCGCCGTCTGGCGGATATGCAGCATCATGGCGCAGACCAGATCTTCGAACAGGGCGATCTGCTGCGGCTTCAGGCCGCTGGCGCCGAGAAAGGATTTTGGAGATTTAACGAACCAGACCTCTTCAGGGTCGGTCATATATTGCGCCAGCGCGTCGAGGCCAAAATGGACGCTGCCGGGCGTGACGTCGATATCTTCGTCGCGGTTGAAGGCGATAGCGCGGCGCAGCAGCGCCTGGTTTTCCGCTTCAGGCGTCGGCACCTGGTGATGGCGAAACAGCCATTCGCTGATCGCTTCGCGCGTCGGGCCGCAAAGCATTGAAGGCAGATAAGGAGAATCCTTTTCCAGTTTGAGCAGCCGTGGCGCGCCATTTTCAACCACCGCGACAGAACAGTTAGCCGTTCCGTAATCGAAACCGATAAACACAGAATATCCCCTCAGCAAAAAAAGGGGGTGACTTTACCGGAGCCGATCGGCACTGGCAAATGTTTCGCGCGTGATTGTGCGGTGAGGATCATTTAATGGCGAAAAAGCTGTTTTCCAGCAGCGCGCATAGCGGCTCGCCGCCGTTGACCGCCGGTCCCCAGACCGCGTTGATGCCGATGCTCGCCAGCGTGGTCAGTGCGACCGGCAGTTCCACCGGCCCGGCAACGGTGGCGATATTCAGCCGCTGAGCCTGCCCGTGAATAATCGAGACCAACATTTCATCCATCAGGCTGAAATGCACGTTGGCGATCAGATCCGGCGCCAGTTGCAGGAAATCGATATCCGCCTGCGGCAAACGCTCGAACGCCTCCAGATTACGGCCAAAATGACGCAGCAGAATAGGGCAGCCCAGCTGGCGCAGTTGCAGCAGCACCGGCCGCAGCGCTTCGGTATGGTTCAACAGCGCGCTGGTTTCGAGGCTGATGATCACCCGTTCGCCGCGCAGCGGGCCGGCGGCCAGCGTGTCGATCAGCTGGCTCAGCGTGCGCGAATTGAGCAGGCTTTCCCCCGACAGCGGCAGGACGACATTCAACGCTTTATGGGCGACGCCCGTTGCATGACGGCTGAAAAAGCTGTCGAGCAGGGCGCGATCGAGCCGCTCGCACAGCGCTTCATCCGCCAGGCTGGCGCGGAACGCCTCAACATCGATTTCATGTCCCTGACTGTCGGTAAGGCGCGGCTGCAACAGATGGAAGTTAGCCGACTGCGTCGTATGCGGCGCGCAGACCGCCCAGGCTTGCCAGCGCATCGGCTGCTCAATTAATCTGACGATATCTTCATGGGAGAGCGTAACCGCCTGCGACTGCTGCAGGCGCGTTTCATAAACCGACAGCTGGCCGCGGCCGTTATGCTTGGCGTTATAGCAGGAGAGATCGGCCTGCGCCAGCACTTCGCTGCTGTGGTTGTTATGGGCGTCGATTTGCGTCAGGCCCGCGCTGGCGCCGATACGATGCAGCTTGCCTTCCCACAGGAAACGGTAGTCGTTAATGGCGGTGACGATGCGCTGCACGACATTGCTGGCGTCCCCGATGCCGCAATCGGGCAGCAGCAGGCCGAATTCATCGCCGCCGAGCCGCGCCAGAAAATCGTTGCCGCGCAGCAGATGACTCATTATCTCGGCCAGCTCGCGCAGCAGGGCGTCGCCAGCGGCGTGGCCGGCGCTGTCGTTTACCGCCTTAAAGCGATCGAGATCGATAAACGCCAGCACGTGCTGCTGCTCTGCGGCGGAAAGCAGCAGCCGCTTCAGCTGATGCTCAAAGCTGGTGCGGTTCGGCAAGCGCGTCAGCATATCGTGAGAGGCGCTGTAGTGCAGACGCTTCAGCATTTCGCGCGATTCGCTGACGTCCTGAATCACCAGCACGCTGCCGATATTTTCTCCCGTCAGGGTTTTCAGCGGCGTCAGACTGTAGTGAATAGCGAACTGCTCGCCGGAAGCGTTATGCAGGATCAGATCGCGGTCCAGTTCGGTGACGGTCGCATTCTGCGGCAGGTTGCTGCGCAGGATATTTTCCATTTCCGGGCCGTGGGCGCCGTGCGTGATGCGCAGTATATCGCTGATGGGCTTGCCTTCCGCCTGTTCCTGCGTCCAGCCGCTCATCTGCTCCGCCACCGGATTCATAAAGGTGACGCGCAGTTCTTCGTCGGTGCTGATCACCGCTTCACCAATCGCATCAAGCGTAATATGCATGCGCTCTTTTTCCTGATAGAGCGCTTCGGTCAGCATGCGCAGCTCGGTGACATCCTGATTGATGCCCAGCATGCGGGTGATGTCGCCTTCAGGACTGAGCAGGCTATCAGCCTGCGAGCGAATATAGCGAATGCCGTGGCGGGTAAGGATACGGCACTCCAGGGCAAAAGGCTCTCCCTCTTCCAGCGCGCGCCGCACCGCTTCCTCCGCCATCGGACGGTCGTCGGGATGCAGGCGCCTCAGCCAGAATTTATACGTTGGGCGATCGGTAAGCTCCAGTTCATAAATGGCGAACATGCGCTTATCCCAGCTCATTTCATTCGTGGCGACGTTCCATTCCCAGACGCCGATGCCGCCCGCCTCGTTAGCCAGCGTGATGCGTTCCATCAGCCGCTGGTTTTCCGCCTGGCTCTGTTTCAGGCCGCTGATGTCCTCAATTTGCGAAATAAAGTAGAGTGGGTTGCCCTCCAGATCGCGCATCAGCGAAACGGCCTGCAACACCCAAACGACCTCGCCATCCTGACGGATATAGCGTTTTTCCAGCGTGTAATAGTTTTGTTCGCCACGCAGCAGGCTTTCCGCCTGTTGCAGATCGGCGGCCAGATCGTCAGGCCAGGTGATTTGCTGCCAGCTCAGCTTTTGCAGCGCGTGCGGCTGATAGCCAAGCAGACGGCAAAACGCCTGGTTCACCTGCAGCCAGTTGCCGTTCGGCGTCACCAGCGCCATGCCGATGGCAGAGTACTCCATCGCGTTGCGAAAGCGCTGTTCGCTTTCGCTGATATGCTTTTTCTCTTCGCGGAACGAGAACATCACCATCGTCATGATATGGCTCGGAATCAGCACCAGCAGAAAAGGCAGCCAGGGCGCGGTAAGCCTGAAGGCGGAATTGACGGTATGCAGCTCGATCAGATTGAACGCCAGCAGCAGCGACGCCAGCGAAATATTAGCGAAAAAAACAAAGAAGGCTTCCAGGCGCGGCAGGCGCACCGCCGCCCAGAACAGAATGACGATAACGAAGGTAAACGGCCAGGGTAAAAAGCGCAGCGCCAGGCAGCAGAGCAGCAGCGAAAAGACCAGCGTCGCCAGCGGCTCCAGCAGCGCGTGCTGCTGCGCCTGCTGACGCAGATAGCCAGGCTGCCACAGCAGGCATACTGGCCCCAGCGCCAGCATGCCGATCACTTCCGCCAGTATCCAGGTGAGGAAAAAATGGAGGGTCGGCGCGCCGCCGATAATATGCAACCACCAGATCGCCGCCAGCGCGCCCAGCAGGGGCATCAGGATGCCGACCGCCACCACCATTTTGCACCAGCTCATCAGCGAATCGAGCGGCGCGTCCGGACGCAGCAGCATGCGCAGCAGCAGACCGCCTGTTAACCCCTGCAGCAGATTAATCAGTGAGAAAGCGAGCAGCGACCAGTGCAGTCCGAACATCAGCAGGTTAGCGCACAGCGTGCCGAACAGACAGGCCGCCAGTATGAGCGCCAGAGAAGGACCCCGGCAGCGGAAAACCGCCACCGTCATAATGGCGGACGCGTACCAGATCGGCGAAATTTTGTTACCGAACGCCGCCAGTTCCAGGCAGAACAGCGAGGCGAGAAAGCATAGCAGGCCCAGCAGCAGCGCAGGCCTGAAAGAGAATGGAGCGTTTTGCGCGGGCGAAAAGGTATCGGTAGTCATCCACGAGTCCGGCTTGCCTGCCAACGATGGCTGACAGGCGTGATATCACTGTTGTGATGCTAGCACAGGGTGACTAACCTGACCCATTGGCAACCGCAGAAAGAGCGACGCTATTCAAACGATTGATAGCCGGGCAGGCGCTGATTCAGCAAGTCCGCGCGCGTCCAGGGCCTCTCCAGTCCGGCGATATTCGCGGAAAAATGTTCAAGGAAGTT
Organism: Mixta sp.; assembly: GCF_024610815.1. Lineage (NCBI taxonomy): Bacteria > Pseudomonadati > Pseudomonadota > Gammaproteobacteria > Enterobacterales > Erwiniaceae > Mixta > Mixta sp. The sequence goes on along the minus strand of NZ_JANION010000239.1, from coordinate 6,007 downwards.
TTGCGTTGTGGCGATGCGTCCATGCCCCATAATAATCAGCGGAAGCACCAGCGCCGCGCTGAGCTGGGGCAGGCTAAAACCTTTGAGCTGCGTATGACGCTGCGAAATCAGAAACAGCGTGCTGAGGGTAAAGCCCAGCAGCAGGCCGGTAGCGACCTCGCTTTTCGAGTGCGCGTGCAGTACCAGACGCGACGCGCCGACCATCAGCGGCAACATATAGCCGAGCGTGACCGCGACGCCGCGCCAGAAGGCAGGCAGGCGGCCCGACAGCAGCCACAGCATCACCGGCCAGAGCGTGGCCGACATGGCGCTGTGTCCGCTAAAGCCGGTGAAGTTAAAGCGCGCGCTGCCGATGCCGAAGCCCATAAACAGGATTTTCGACACGCTGACCACCAGGCCCGCCAGGCCGAAGGCCAGCACCCAGCACCAGACGGTGTGACGTTTGTCGCTTTTCCACGGCAGGATCAGCGCGATAAGGATTGCTGTGGGGATCAGCAACATGCTGTCGCCAAAATAGGTGATCGTTCTCCAGGACATAGCCAACCTTTCTGTTTATGAATATGCCTTTCGCCGCCTGGCGGAAGGGGTGTCGCTACGCTGTCACCTGAAAGTGAGAGGTTACGCACGCGCAGCAGTTTATCGGTGAAACGCGGCCGCGCCAAAGGAGAAAGTCTGAAAAGCGCGCATTCCGCGTGCGGCGCTGCCGACGCGCGCGCGGCAGACCGCTTTTTTCTGGCATCGCATCAGCGATCTCCCTATAATTGCCGTCAGTTAACCCTCTCAATATCTGACTGAACGCTAAGGATGATGTTTGCACATCGCCGAGGCCACCATGTCACACAGTTATCAGGTCTTTAATTTTATGACTGACAAGTCCCATCAATGCGTCATTGTAGGTATCGCAGGCGCATCCGCATCAGGAAAAAGTTTAATCGCCAGCACGCTCTATCGTGAAATTCGCGATCAGGTGGGCGATGAACATATCGGCGTGATTCCTGAAGACAGTTACTACAAAGACCAAAGCCATCTCACTATGGAAGAGCGGGTTAAAACCAACTATGACCACCCGAGCGCCATGGATCACGATCTGCTGTTGCAGCATCTGCAGGCGTTAAAGTCGGGTCAGCATATCGAGCTGCCGGTTTACAGCTACGTCGAACATACGCGTACCCAGGAAACCATCCATCTGAAGCCGAAAAAGGTGATTATCCTCGAAGGCATTCTGTTATTAACCGACGCGCGCCTGCGCGAAGAGATGAATTTCTCTATTTTTGTCGATACGCCGCTGGATATCTGTCTGATGCGCCGCATGAAGCGCGACGTCAACGAACGCGGCCGCTCAATGGATTCGGTGATGGCGCAGTATCAAAAAACCGTACGTCCGATGTTCTTACAGTTTATCGAGCCGTCAAAGCAGTATGCGGACATCATTGTGCCGCGCGGCGGCAAGAACCGCATCGCCATCGATATTCTGAAAGCGAAAATCAATCAGTTCTTTGAATGAGGTCGTCGGCGCTGACGCAGAGGAGTAACCATCGATGAGATTATGCGATCGCGATATTGAAGCCTGGCTCGACAACGGCAAGCTGGCGATTACGCCGCGCCCGCCGGTTGAACGCATCAACGGCGCGACCGTTGACGTGCGGCTCGGCAACCAGTTTCGTACCTTCCGCGGGCATACCGCGGCGTTTATCGATCTGAGCGGCCCCAAACATGAAGTCAGCGCCGCGCTCGATCGAGTGATGAGCGATGAAATCGTCCTGCCGGAAGGGGAGGCGTTTTTCCTGCATCCGGGAGAGCTGGCGCTGGCCGTCACGCTGGAATCGGTCACGCTGCCTGACGATCTGGTCGGCTGGCTTGACGGACGCTCCTCGCTGGCGCGCCTGGGTTTAATGGTGCATGTTACCGCTCACCGCATCGATCCGGGCTGGCAGGGCCGAATCGTGCTGGAGTTCTATAATTCAGGGAAACTGCCGTTAGCGTTGCGTCCGGGCATGCTGATCGGCGCGCTGAGCTTCGAGCCGCTTTCCGGCCCCGCCGCTCGCCCCTATAACCGCCGTGAAGACGCGAAATACAAAGGGCAGCAGGGCGCGGTCGCCAGTCGTATCGATAAAGATTAACTGCCTTGAACAGGGGATGGGATGAGACGATTAATTACCACGCTGGCCATTTTATTCGTCGTTGTTGTGGCAGGGATGACAGCGCTGGTATTGCTGGTTAACCCCAACGATTTTCGCAGTTACATGGTGCGGCAGGTCGAGCAGCGCAGCGGCTATCAGCTGCGGCTTGAAGGCGATCTGCGCTGGCACGTCTGGCCGCAGCTCAGCATTCTGGCTGGCCGGATGTCGGTTACCGCGCCGGGCGCGCAGCAGCCGCTCGTCACTGCGGAAAATATGCGGCTTGACGTCCATCTCCTTCCTCTTCTTTCCCATCAGCTCAGCGTCAAGCAGGTGATGCTGAAAAACGCCGTGGTGCGTCTGACGCCGGACAGCGCCGCGCAGCGACCGGTCGACGCTCCGGTGGGGCCATCCGATTCGGCGCCGCCGGAACTGGTTCGGGGCTGGACCTTCGATATTGGCAGTCTTGAGGTGGCCGACAGCCTGTTGATTTGGCAGCAGCCGCAGGGCGAAGCGATCAACTTCCGCGATCTGAATCTCTCCCTGACGCAGGACAGCCGCCGTGAGGCGGCAATTACGCTCTCCACGCGCGTTAACCGCGATCAGCGTGAACTGCAACTTTCACTGAACGGCACGATGAACGTGGCGGAATACCCGCGCCGCGTTAACGGCACGGTAGAGGACCTCACCTGGCAGCTGCATGGTCCCGGCCTGCCGGCCGCGGGGTTGCAAGGCAAAAGCAGCCTGCAGGCGGAGTGGTTGGATGAGAGCCAGCGCTTCTCCCTGCGCAACATCGCGCTGACGCTGGGCGAAAGTCAGCTGAACGGCGCCGTCAGCGGCAAGCTGGGTAATGCGCCGGTACTGAATATCGATATGCGCTCGCCGCATCTCGATCTGGATGCGCTGACGGGGCTGAATAGCGACAACAGCGCGACGCCAGCGGGCGCGCAGACGACGGGCGGGACGCGTCCGCCGGTTATCGCCGAGCCCGCCAGCGTGGATGACGCTTTCTTCAACGCCCTGACGGGCAGCATTAAGCTACAGGCGGATGCGCTGCGCTGGCGCGGCCTCGATCTTCAACAGGTGGCGCTGGACGCGGATAATCAGCGCGGCGATATTACCCTGAATATGTTTTCCGGGCGCATCGGCGCAGGCACCTTTTCGCTGCCTGGCAAGATCGATATGCGTCAGCAGCCGGCTCAGGCCGCGCTGCGCCCGGCGCTGCGCGATATCGCTTTGGCGCCGCTGCTGAACGCCTTCGCGTTGCCGCCGTCGCTTGACGGGCAGCTGACGCTCTCCGGCACGCTGAGCGGCAAGGGACTGAGCGTGAACGATTTTCATCGTCACTGGCGCGGCGAAGCGGATATGTCGCTTGCCCCGGCGCGTATTATCGGCATGAACTTCCAGCAGCTGGTTCAGCGTGCCGTGGCGCGCAACAGCGATCGTGTCAGCAGCGAGGATGAAGCGGGAGACAGCAATGAAACCCATATCGATAAGCTGCGGGCACAGGCGACGCTGAATGACGGGCTGATTGCGCTGAAGGGAATGGAAGGCGACACCTCGCGCTTTAAGCTGAGCGGGGCAGGGCAACTTGATATGGCGCGTCGTCAGTGCGATATCACCTTCGGCGTGCAGGTGACCGGCGGCTGGAAAGGGGATAGCGATCTGATCGCCGCATTGCAGCAGACAGCGGTTCCGCTGCGCTTGTATGGCGGATGGGATAATTTGCAGTACAGCCTGCAGTTGGATCAGCTGCTGCGTCAGCGGCTGGAGACGGAAGCGAAGTCGCGCATCGACGAGTGGAAGCAGCGCCATCCCGACAACGCGAAGCCGGACAACGCGCCGCGCTAACAGGATGATGACAAAAAGGCGCCTCGTGGGCGCCTTTTTTCTGGAGAGCATCGCGGGTTTCGCAATATGGCGAAAGGCGATTATCCATATCGCCTTAAACCTGTCTGTTCAGAATGCGTTACTGTTGCTCCGCATCAGCCGCTTTATCGTTTAGCCGGGTGACGTTTGCCGCTACACTTCGTAATCCGGCTCCGGCTGAGCAAGCGGCACGATTTGTACCCGGTGCACGCGATGGCTCTCTACTTCCAGCGTGCGGAACAGATAGTCTCCTACCTGCAACTCTTCGCCCGGCTGCGGAATATGTTGCAGCCGGTCCATCAGCAGGCCGGCGATAGTATGATAATCGCGCTTTTCATTCAGCGGCAGCGCGATATACATCACCAGATCGTCCAGCGGCATATGGCCGTTCGCTATCCAGCTGCCGTCCTCTTTTTGCAAAATATCGTAGCGCGCGTCCAGCTCTTCGCTTTCATTAGGCAGGTTGCCGGCGATGGTTTCCATAACGTCGCTCAGCGTCACCACGCCTTCTACGGAGCCAAACTCATCCACCACAAAGGCGAAGTGGGTGCGGGCGCTGCGGAACTGCTCCAGCGCCAGCAGCAGCGTCAGCTGCTCCGGGAACACCAGCGGCTGACGCAGCAGGGCACGCAGATCGAGAGAGTGAGTATGCAACGCCTGATGCAGCAGATCGATCACATGCACCACGCCCAGCGGTTCGCCGCCGTTTTCCGTCACCAGCATGCGCGTATGCTGGTTGCGATCCAGCTGCGCCATAATCTTTTCCGGACTGTCGCTGAGATCGATATGATCGATATCGTGGCGCGAAGTCATGATGCTGCTGACGCTGCGCTGCGCCATGCCCATGACGCGCACAATCATCTGACGCTCCTGCTTGTTAAACACCGCGCCCTCTTCACGCGCGTCGGCGACCAGCGAGGCGGTTTCGTGATCCAGCTCCGCCTCGACGTTTTCGCCGCGCAGCAGATGCAGCACCGCTTCCGCCGTACGTTTGCGCAGCGGCATTTTGGCTGACAGAAACCGGCGGCGGTTGAACTGCGACAGCTGATTGAACGATTCGATCAAAATAGAGAAACCGATGGCCGCATAGAGATAGCCTTTTGGAATATGGAAGCCAAACCCTTCGGCGATCAGGCTGAAGCCAATCATTAACAGAAAGCTCAGGCAGAGAATAACGATCGTCGGATGGCCGTTAACAAAACGCGTCAAGGGTTTGCTGGCGAGGATCATCAGAAAAATTGCGATGACCACCGCCGCCATCATGACCAGCAGGTGATCCACCATGCCGACGGCGGTAATGACCGCATCGAGCGAGAAGACCGCATCCAGCACCACGATTTGCGCCACCACCGGCCAAAAACGGGCGCCGTGTTTCTGCGGCTTGTCATCCAGGTCGCTGCCTTCCAGCCGTTCATTTAGCTCCATCGTGGCTTTAAACAGCAAAAAAATTCCGCCGACCAACATAATCAGATCGCGGGCGCTGAAGCCATGGTTAAACAGCGTAAAAAGCGGACGCGTCAGACCTGTCAGCCACGAGATAGAGGTCAGCAGCAGCAGACGCATAATCAGCGCCAGCAGCAGGCCTGTTACCCTGGCGCGGTCGCGCTGGGCGGCGGGCAGTTTTTCCGCCAGAATTGCAATGAACACCAGATTATCGATGCCCAGCACCAGCTCCAGCACGATTAACGTCACCAGCCCGGCCCAAATTGACGGATCGGCGATCCATTCCATACCCTTTATCACCCTTTATTTGTTTATTTGTCAGGAATGATGATGGGAGCTGAATAATCAAAACGCAATAATATCTGAGAAAAATCCTAAACAAATAACGGACGAGCCTCATTTTACGGCCCTGTGCGCAGATAATGAATGGCAATTATTCGATTTTTACCGGGGGAGCTGGGCTGGGATTATTAACATTTGCTGGTGAAATAGTCGTATTTTATTTGGCTCCTGTAATAAAAGGTATTATCAAGCCGGAATTATCTGGAAAAGAACGAAAGGCCTTACTGAGATAACAC
>NZ_JANION010000237.1:0-12582 GCF_024610815.1 Mixta sp. | reverse complement strand
CACAACTCTGGTCGCCTTAAGTGATTTTAGGTCATTACCAGCGAAGCGTTACAACGTTGCCTGCGCTAAAAAACCTTGCCAAATGAAACTGACATCTCTGCAATAAAGTAATTAATAAACATGGAGTTACATAGACTCATTGATTAGTTCATTTAGCAGTATCATTTTAAAAGATGTTGGTGAGTATTTAGTAAAAACCTTCAACTCTCAGAGTCTACAAATGGCTGATCAAGGCCAGAATTATGAAATATTACTGGGTTTTTATCCATACCATTTTTGCCTATTAAATAGACAAAACTGTAGAGAGGGTAGGTAAAGAATGCGTACTGAGGAATCTCAAAGAGGTACTAAATTAACTTCAAATTAAGGTAAGTTAGCCGCCGGGCTACCATTAATTTATGAAAAAGCCGAGTCTTAATGTGACTATGCTAATCGCAGCAAAGTGTATCTGCATCTTTTTTACTAAGTCGGCCCATCCTCCTAAACTCGGCTTTAGACATGACTCCCTTGCTGAATAGCCATATTATAGACAGCCACATAGCGAACCTTGCTTACAGCAATAGTCGCGCCGGGAGGTATCTCAAAACCACGGTTCTGTTTCCGCTGTTAACATATTGGATTTTTGTAACGTTCGCTTAGGTACAAAGCGGGCTCACAGACAAACATACGTCCAAGTCTGTAAAAACAGCGGATTGAGTACAAGCAATGCCACTCAGTTTGGGCCAACCATTTCCAAGGAGTAAGGCCGGAACGCTATTACATCATTTCCTATCCAGTCATTGATTTCTTTCATTCTTTCCTGCAGCGGCGTCAGCTCGTTCCTGACAAAAACCTGCGACGCCTTCACTGCATCCCCGAACCCGCCGGAGTTGTCCGGGATAATCCCCATCATCTGCGGCGGCACGCGGTGCGCGCTGAGCAGGTCGTCGCGGCTGGCCTTTTTGATGTTAAAGAAATCATCTTTCGTCGCCACCTCGCTAAGCGGCAGGATTTTAATCCCGTCCGGTTTACCATTCGGCGCGTACATAAACAGGTTGCGGAAGTTACCCAGCCCTTTCGTGTCGCGCATCGCCTGGCGCATCCGGTCGATATCGCTGCTGCTCTGCGCCGCGTCGGTCATATACAGGATGTAACCCGCGTGCGCCCCGTTCTGGTAATACTTGCGCCGAAACAGCGTGGCCGCCTCATTCAGCCAGGCGGAGTTAAGCGCGCTGAGATATTCCGGCAAGCCGTACAGCTCCTGGTTAATATCCGGCTCAATGAGGTGGAAAACGCTGCCAGCGGCGAACGGGTGCGGCTCCTTCCAGTCATTCACGAACCAGTAAATGCCCTCCTCCACACCCCGGCGGGTAAACTTGGCCGGAGTGGTTTCCAGTCGCCACGGCTCGCCTAGGCCATTACGGCGCAGCTCGGCAAACGCATTCCCGAACACCAGATAGTCCAGCGCGAACTTGCTGAACTCCTGCTGACTCATCATTGGGTGCGGCACGAACGTAGACGCCAGAATATTGCGCTTCACGTAAATCGGCGAGCTGTGATGCACCGCCGATCGCAGGCTTTTCGCCAGCCCGTGAAAGCTGACCGGCGGCTCGTACCAGCGGCCGTTACCGATGCACTCGGCATAATCCAAAATATCGCGCTTGTCCATAACCGGCGTGGGATCGCCAAAGGTGAACGCCTCGGCCTGTTGCTGCGGCGCGGCGGCCTGGACGGGCTGCGTCTTTGCGGTAAAAGCCTTGCGGCCCCTGCGTTTGCTCATCAGTAAAATTCCAGAATTGAAGGGTTAGCGCCGCCGCTGGCAGCGGTCAGCGGTTCGTTAAGCAGGGCGTGCATGATTGCCCAGGCGACATCGGCGTGGCTGGCGTCCTCGCTGCGGCTCGCCTCATAGGTGGAGCGGTTGCCGCTGGCGGTCATGGTTTTGCGGATTGCCATAAACGACTGCGTAATGTCGGTGTGGCCGGCGTCGTACTCCAGGCGTCCGCTGCTGATGGTGTCTTTCGCTTTCAGCACCATCGCGGTTTTCACTTCCGGCGAGTAGCGAATTTCACGCGCGGCCGGGTAGAACTGGCGAACCAGCTGGAAAACGCCCTGGCCGATGCCGGTCGCATCCACGCCGATATATTCCACCGTGTATTTTTTCGTTAACTCCTCAATGGATTTCGCCTGCGCGGCGAAGTCCATGCCCCGCCACTGGTGGCGCTCCAGCACGCGAAACTTACCGCCCGCAACCAGCGGCGGCGCGATAACGGCACAGCCTGCGCTGTCGCCGGTGTGCGACGGGTCGTAGCCAATCCAGACCGGGCGGTAATCAAACGGGCGCGGCAGATAGGGATTGAAATCAGTCCACTCTTCCAGACTGTCGATCATGCAGGTCTGCAGCTCGGCGAACGGGAACACGCTCGCCTCGTCGTCGACAAACTCACACATCAGCAGGTTCTGGTATTCCGACGGGCTGTATTCCAGCTGCAGCTGGTCCAGGTCAAACAGGTTACAGCCGCCGGTCAGCGCGTCCTCGACCGTGACAATCTGCCGCCACTGACCGTCGCCGCAGAGCGCGCCTTTCGCCAGGTGCGTATGTGACAGGTCGATTTCGATGCGATCGCCTTTGCTGCGCCGTCCCTTGTTGAACAGCTCGCCTGACCAGAACGGATACGCCGAGTGCGACAGGCTCGACGGCGTGGAAAAGTAGGTGGTGCGCCATTTCTTATGCAGCGACATGCCGCTGGCAACCTTTCGCAGCTCCTGGAATTTCGGTATCCAGAAATATTCATCAAGATACAGGTTACCGGTGTAGCTCTGCGCGGTGCGCACGTTGGTGCCGAGAAAAATTAGGCGGGCACCATTCGGCAACACAATCGGGTCACCTTTCAGGTCAACGTCCACCTGGCGCGCAAAGTCGATGATGTAGTTTTTAAAGACGTGCGCCTGCGCCTTGCTGGCCGACAGGAATATCTGGTTGCGCCCGGTAGTCAGCGCGTCAATCAGCGCCTCGCGGGCAAAGTAGAACGTGGCGCCAATCTGGCGCGACTTCAGGATATTGCGGATGCGGTGCGCCAGCCCGGCTTTGTGCCAGTGCAGCTGATATTCAAAGCAACCGTCCATAAACAGGCTGGTCAGCTTTTCCGCCTGTTCCTCGCTGAAAACGTTCTTCACAACCGGCTGGCGCTCGCTTTTGTTGCGGTTGCGCACGTTCGGGTTAAGGTCGGCCTCGTTGCCGCTGCTGCGGTAGCGCTCCACGCGGGCAAGGCGCTCAATCTGGCGACCGAGCGCGTCTATTTCCTTGTAGTCACCATTTCCTTTTACCTCCTTCAGGATGAGCTGGATTAACCGCGCCTCCATGCTGGCTTCCACGCGACTGATGGGCGCAACGTCGTCCCACGCGTCGCGCAGCTTCCAGCTCTGCACGGTCGGCGTTTTGATGCTGAGCGTTTCCGCTATCTGGCGCACAGAGTAGCCCTGCCAGTAAAGCAGGGCCGCCTGGCGGCGCGGATCGCTGATGGTGGTTGTCGGTGTCATGTTCATGGCGTCAAGGCTACCGGCGCCAGAACGCCCGCGCCCGCTGTCCCTGTCCGCTCACAGATGAGCAAACCGGCTTTCGTTGAGGGAAATCCGTGCGGCGGGGAAACTGACCCCGAACCGAACCACACCCCTGACCGGAGCCTGATACATGGCAATCAAAGCAAAGCGTTTTCGCATCGCAGTCGAAGGTGCCACCACCGACGGGCGCAAAATTTCCCGTGAATGGATCTCGCAGATGGCGGCGAGCTATGACCCGTCCGTTTACGGTGCGCGCGTCAACATGGAACACATCAAAGGCTATGCGCCTGACAGCACCTTCCGTCGATTTGGCGACGTCACCGCCGTGGAGGCCGAGGAAATCGCCGACGGCCCGCTGAAAGGCAAGCTGGCGCTGTATGGCTGGATTGACCCGACGCCAGAGCTGGTTGAGCTGACGCGGGCGCGCCAGAAAATTTACACCTCGATCGAGGTTAACCCGGCGTTTGCCGACACCGGCGAGGCGTATCTGGTCGGCCTGGCCGTCACCGACGACCCGGCGAGCCTCGGCACCGAAATCCTGAGCTTCAGCGCCAACGCTGCGGCGAATCCGCTGGCCTCCCGCAAGCTGCACGCAGACAACCTCTTTTCCGCTGCTGAGGAAACGCTGATCGAGTTTGAGGAGGTTGCCGACCCGGCGCCGTCCGTCCTGAGCTACGTCACCGCCCTCTTTTCCCGCAAAAAGAAAACCGACGGTGAGCTGTTTGCCGACATGAGCGCGGCCGTCACCGCCGTGGCCGAAAAGGTGCAGCAGAACGAGGAAGACCAGGCGCAGAAGCTGTCGGTGCTGGCGTCGGGCCTGACTGACCGCCTTGAGGCGCTGGAGCAGCAGCTTGCCGACGACCGCAGCGCCTTCAGCGCGCTGAAAACGCAGCTTTCGCAGAACGACGGCGCCAGCTTTACCCGCCGCCCGGCCGCGACCGGCAGCGATCCAAAGTCCGGCGTGCAGACCGACTGCTGACAGGCACCGCCTGAACCACAACCCGATAACTGAACAGGAGCGCAGATGCGCCAGAACACCCGCTTTAAATTTAATGCCTTTATGTCCCGCCTGGCCGAGCTGAACGGCGTGGACACCGGCGACATGAACAAAAAATTCACCGTGGAGCCGTCCGTCACGCAGACCCTGATGAACCGTGTGCAGGAGTCTTCAGACTTTCTGACCCGCATTAACATCGTGCCGGTCGCTGAAATGAAGGGCGAGAAAATCGGTATCGGCGTGACCGGCTCGATTGCCAGCACCACCGACACGGCAAATGGTGACGAGCGTGAAACCGCTGATTTTGCCGCGCTGGACAGCGACGTTTATGAATGTGCGCAGGTCAACTACGACTTTCATATCCGCTACAACACGCTGGATTTATGGGCGCGCTATGAAGACTTTCAGGCCCGTCTGCGTGACGCCATCGTGAAGCGCCAGTCGCTTGACCGCATCATGATCGGCTTTAACGGCACTCATCGCGCCAAAACCTCTAACCGCGCCGCTAACCCGATGCTGCAGGACGTGGCCGTGGGCTGGCTGCAGAAGTACCGCGAAAAAGCCCCCGACCGCGTGATGAGCAAAACCACCAATGACGACGGCAGCGTGACCGAAAAGGTGCTGGTCGGTAAGGGCCGCACCTATGCCAACCTTGACGCGCTGGTAATGGACGCCACCAACAACCTGATCGCGCCGTGGTATCAGGAAGACCCGGAGCTGGTTGTGATCTGCGGCCGTCAGCTGCTGGCCGACAAATATTTCCCCATCGTGAACCAGAGCCAGGCCAACACCGAGCAGCTGGCCGCCGACCTGATTGTCAGCCAGAAGCGCATCGGCAACCTGCCCGCCGTGCGCGTGCCGTATTTCCCGGCCAACGCGCTGATGATCACGCGCCTCGATAACCTGTCGATTTACTGGCAGGAAGGCACGCACCGCCGCCTGATTGACGAGGTGCCGAAGCGCGATCGCATCGAAAACTACGAGTCCGTCAACGAGGACTACGTGGTGGAAGATTATGCGGCGGGCTGCCTGGTGGAAAACATCGAGCTGTCGGACGCACCGACGGCGGAGAAAGCTGACGTGCCAGCGGAAACCCCGGAGGCGTAACCCATGTTAAGCCCTGCCCGACGTCACATGATGCGCCAGCAGGCCATTGAGGCCGCACAGCAGCAGAGCAACCCGCTGCGCCACGCAACCGGCTATGAGCAGATGCTGGTAAAGCTCAACGACGACAAGCGTCGCCTGAAAAAAGTGCGCTCCAACGAGCGCAAGGCGGAGCTGAAGCGCCAGATGCTGCCGGACTATCAGCCGTGGGTGGCGGGCGTGCTGAGCCAGGGGAAAGCCGTGCAGGATGCCGTCCTGATGACCGTCATGATCTGGCGGCTCGATACGGGCGATATTCCCGGCGCGCTGGAAATCGCGCGCCATGCCCTGCTGCACGGGCTTGTCCCGCCTGACGGCTTTAAGCGTGACAGCACGGCCTACCTGCTGGCCGAGGAGGTCGCCAGCGCGGCGACGCGCGCCTGGACGATTAAGGCGCCGGTGGATATCAATCCGCTGCTGGCGACCATCAGGCTGACGGAATCCGAAGACATGCCCGACCAGGTGCGCGCCAAGCTGCACAAAATCACCGGGTATGTGCTGCGCGATGCGGGCAGGGCTGACGAGGCGTTAATCCATCTCACACGGGCGCTGCAGCTGCATGAAGGCTGCGGCGTTAAAAAAGACATAGAGCGGCTGGCAACGGCCATGAAAAAGCAGGCTGCGGCCCGCCGCTGACAGAACGCGCCCCGCGCCGGGCGGCAGGACGGCAATGCGCTTTTTAAGCGTCTGCGCCGTCCTCCACCGCCCACCTATTCAGAGGCCATGAAATGACTTCAGTAGTAATAAACGGACAGCGACCGGCGCCTGACGCCGAGCCGCCGGTGAAAAACACCTTTTTCTGGCCTGACATTGACCTGCAGCAGCTGCGCAACGCGCTGCGCCTTGAGGGCACCGTCACCGCCGACCGCCTGCGTCTGGCGGTGAAAACCGCCATTTCAGAAGTAAACGCCGAGCTGTACGACTGGCGGGCGGAGAAGATGGCGGCGGGCTTTCCCCTGCTGGCGGCGGTACCGGCCGAGACCTTCGACGGCGAAAGCGAAAAGGTCACGCACTACTTCGCCGCCGTGGTCGCGCTGACGGCCGCCACCATCGCCGAACGCTATCGCGGCTACGACGCCGCCGGTAAAAAGGCCGACGTGGTGGAAGGCACCGCCGACGAGTACTGGCGTGACGCCCGTTTCAGTATCAGTCGCATCGCTGAAAAGCCCGGCTGCATTGTGAGTCTGCTGTGATGAGAGTTTACGCGCAGCAGGGCGATACCGTTGATGAAATCTGCTTTCGCTATTACGGGCGCACGCAGCAGGTGGTTGAGCAGGTCTATGCCGCCAATCCCGGCCTTGCGGAAAGCGGGCCGGTGCTGCCGCACGGCTGCGAGGTGACGTTGCCGCCGCTGCCGGCATCCTCAGCGGATGAAACCGTTAACCTGTGGGACTAACTGCTATGGAGAAAATCAGCTCGCTGATTAACTACCTGATCGGCCTCATTCTGATGTGGTTTGGCCGCCACACGCCGCAGGATATCGCCTTTATGGTTGGCTCGGGCGTTGCCGTGGTGACGCTGGTGATCAACGTGGCGACGTTTTTTATTAACTGGCACTACCGGCGCAAAACCTATGAGCTGGAGCGTCAGAAACTGCAGGGGGTGAACCTTGAGCCAGACCGCTAAACGTTGCGCCGTGGTGGCCGTGCTGGCGATCGCCGCCCTGCTGCCGCAGTTTAAAACCCTGAAGACGTCCGAAGCCGGGCTGCAGCTGATTGCAAATGCAGAAGGCTGCCGCACCTCGCCGTATCAGTGCAGCGCCGGTGTCTGGACGAACGGCATCGGCCATACCGCCGGCGTGACGCCTCAGAGCGTGGTCAGCGAGCGGCAGGCGGCGGTGAATCTGGTGTATGACGTGATGCGCGTTGAGCGGGTCATTGATGCCTGCATGCGCCATGACATGCCGCAGCCGGTCTATGACGCTGTGGTGTCCTGGGCGTTCAACGTCGGCACCTATGCCGCCTGCCGTTCCACGCTCGGCGCTTATATCAACCGGGGCGAGTGGCGCAGCGCCTGCCAGCAGCTGTCGCGCTGGGTGTTTGTGAAAGGCGTCTTCAGCCAGGGCTTACAGAACCGCCGCGACCGTGAACTGGCCTGGTGCCTGAAGGGGGCCGCATGATGCGTCTGATTGCCGTGGGGCTGGCCGTGGCGCTGGCGGCGCTGGCCTTCGCCTGCTGGCGGCTCTCGTCAACCGAAAGCGAGCTGGCACAGGCGCAGCGCGTGATCGGCACGCTGTCGGCCGGGATTGAAAGCCGGGACAAGGCGATTAACCGCCTGAACGATGAGGCCCGCGAGGGGGCAAAACGCGAGGCCGCGCTGCGACTGTTGCAGGGCCGCGCCTCGGCCGGCGCTCTTAACCGTGAACTGCAGATACAGAGGGAAACCGATGCTAACCCGACACTACGCGGCTGGTCTGCTGCTGCTTTGCCTGACGATATTATCCGGCTGCACAGCCGTCCCGCCTTCAGCAACGCCCGCGATTATCTGGACTGGCTGTCCGCGCGTGACCAGCTGTCCGGTGCCGGGCAACCGGCTGCAGACGCAGGGCGATCTGGCCGCCGATAACCGCCAGCTGGAGGCTGCACTCGTTTCCTGCGGGCTGCAGGTTGAAATCATTAAAGAATGCCAGGAGCAACACGATGCTGAAACCGAAACAGCTGCGCGAGGCGCTGACCAACAGCGTTCCGCTGCTGGCGCGAAACCCTGACAGCCTGAATATGTTTATTGATTCGGGACGGATTGTCTCGACGCTCGCCAGCTCGCTGTCGTTTGAATACCAGTATCAGCTGAACCTGGTGATCACCGACTACGCCGACGATATCGATCTGGTGATGGTGCCGGTGCTGGCCTGGCTGCGCGAGAACCAGCCCGACATTATGGCCACCGAAGAAAAGCGCCGCACCGGCTTCACCTTTAAGGCGGATGTGTTGAGCGACACGCTCTGCGATATCAGCATTGACCTGCAGCTCACCGAGCGCGTAATCGTGAAGCAGGACGGCGACGCGCTGCACGTTAACCATATCGGCGAGCCGCCGCTGCCGGAAAACGTGAACAGGCCGCTGCAGCTCTATGTTAACGGTGAACTCATCAGCGAGCTGGCGCCATGAACGGGCTGGACGCTTTCGACGACAGGCTGGCAGCGCTGATTACAAACCTTTCGCCGGCGGCGCGCAAAGAGATGGCCCGCAACATTGCGAAGCGGCTGCGCGCCGGTCAGCAGCAGAATATCAAACGCCAGCAGACGCCGGACGGCACGCCGTTCAAACCACGCAAGGCGCAGCCGGTCAGGAAAAAGAAAGGCCGGGTAAAGCGTGAGATGTTCAAAAAGCTGCGCACCGCAAAGTACATGAAGGCAAAAGCCGGTGCCGACAACGCCGTGGTGGAATTTACCGGCAACGTGCAGCGCATGGCTCGCGTGCATCATTACGGGCTGCGCGACCGGCCGGCCCGTGGAAGTAAAGAAGTTCAGTATGAGGCGCGTCCGCTGCTTGGCCTGAACGATGCAGATATGACGATGATAGAGCAGGAGGTAATCAGTCGCCTGTTGAAATAGCTTGTCCTGCCATCATTCAGCGGGCGGCAGTTTATTGCTGCCTGCACCTCTCAACGTGACACTACACGCATGAACGAACAACTTTCCGAAATCCTGCGCCTGCTGCGTAACCTGATCCGCATCGGCACCGTTGCCGCCGTCAATCTGGACGACGGAGTTTGCCGCGTGGATACCGGCAACAATACTACCGACTGGCTGCACTGGCTCACCGCCCGTGCCGGGCGCTCACGCTCATGGAGTGCGCCGTCCGTGGGCGAGCAGGTGCTTGTCCTTTGCCTGGGCGGCGAGCTGGACACCGGCTTCGTGCTGCCTGGCGTGTTTTCTGACGATAACCCGGCGCCGTCAGCATCGGCTGACGCCCTGCACTGGTCATTCCCGGACGGTGCCGTGATTGAGTACGAGCCGGATACCGGCGCGCTGACCGCAACCGGCATTCAGACTGCGCTGATTAAGGCAGCGGTAAGCATTACCCTGGACAGTCCGCTGGTTGAATGCACCCATGCGCTGAAAACCGCCACTTTCGAGCTGACCGACGGCGGCACGATGAAAGGCGATGTACAGCACAGCGGCGGCGCGCTCAGCTCTAACGGCAAAGTTTTGCATACGCATCAACATAAAGGCGACAGCGGCGGAACAACGGGAGCGCCACTATGACCACTGCGCAATATACCGGCATGAGCCGCAACACCGGCGAGGCGCTGGCAGACCTTGAGCATATCCGCCAGTCGGTGCGCGACATCCTTACCACGCCGATCGGCTCCCGGATTATGCGCCGCAGCTATGGCTCCCTGCTGTCAGCACTGATTGACCAGCCGCAGAACGCGGCGCTGCGCCTGCAGATTATGTCGGCCTGCTACATGGCGATCCTGCAGTGGGAGCCGCGCATAAAGCTGACGTCCATCAGCTACGAGCCTGCGTTTGACGGCGGCATGGCGGTGGAAATCACCGGCCGCCGCACCGACACCTCGCAGGATTTTTCACTAACCATTCCCGTGAGCTGACCCTATGGCAACTATCGACCTGAGCCAGCTGCCTGCGCCCGATGTGGTTGAGGTGCTGGATTATGAAACGCTGCTGGCCGAGCGCAAGGCCACGCTGATTTCGCTTTACCCGGCTGAACAGCAGGCGGCCATTGCCCGCACGCTGGCGCTGGAGTCTGAGCCGATTGTGAAGCTGCTGCAGGAAAATGCCTATCGCGAGGTCATTCTGCGCCAGCGCGTGAATGAGGCGGCGCAGGCGAACATGGTGGCCTATGCCAACGACGGCGATCTTGACCAGCTCGGCGCGAATAACGGCGTTACCCGCCTGACGCTTGTACCGGCCGACGATACTACGATCCCGCCGACGCCCGCCGTAATGGAAAGCAACGACGATTTCCGGCTGCGCGTGGCGTCTGCCTTTGAAGGGCTGAGCGTGGCCGGGCCGACCGGTGCCTATGAATATCATGCGAAAAGCGCCGACGGCCGCGTGGCGGATGCGTCAGCCATCAGTCCGTCGCCAGCCTGCGTCACTGTCACCGTGCTGTCGCGCGAGGGCAACGGCGAGGCGCCGGCCGACCTGCTGGCCGTGGTGGATGCCGCGCTGAACGATGAGGACGTGCGACCGGTCGCCGATCGCGTCACGGTGCAGTCAGCGTCGATTGTGAATTACACCGTTGAGGCGGTGCTGTACCTCTATCCGGGGCCGGAGGCTGAACCTGTCCGCGCAGCTGCGGAGAAAAAACTCGCCGCGTTTGTCAGCGCGCAGGCCCGTCTCGGCCGGGACATTCGTAAGTCAGCACTTTTTGCCGCGCTGCATGTTGAGGGCGTGCAGCGCGTGGAGCTGGCGCAGCCGGCGGCCGACGTGGTGCTGGACAAGACGCAGGCCGCGTACTGCACCGGATACAGCATAACGGTCGGAGGCTCTGATGAGTGATCGCCTGCTGCCGGCCGGCTCGTCGGTGCTGGAGGTGGCCGCCGCTGAAGCCTGCGCAAAGATAGAAACCATTCCGGTGCCGCTGCGCCGGCTGTGGAACGCGCAGACCTGCCCGGTCGAGTTGCTGCCGTATCTCGCCTGGGCGTGGTCGGTTGACCGCTGGGATGCCGGCTGGCCGGAAGCCACAAAGCGCAGCGTGGTCGCCGCATCGGAATACGTTCACCGGCACAAAGGCACCATCGGCTCGCTGCGGCGCGTGGTGGAGCCGCTCGGTTATCTGATACGCATCATTGAGTGGTGGAAAACCGGCGAGGTGCCCGGCACGTTTCGCCTCGATGTGGGCGTGCTGGATACCGGCATTACACAGGAAATGTATAACGAGCTGGAGCGCCTGATTGCCGATGCGAAGCCCTGCAGCCGCCACCTTATCGGGTTATCGATTAACCTGGACTCGACCGGCGCGCTGCCAGTGGCTGCAGCGGCGTATAGTGGCGATGAGCTGACCGTTTATCCCTATATCCCTGAAACCATTACCGTAAGCGGGCCGGGTTATGCCGGCGCGGCGGTGCATATTACTGACCTGACGGAAATACATTCATGACGACAAAATTTTATGCCCTGCTGACCAATACCGGCGCGGCCAAGTTTGCCAACGCGGCCGCGCTCGGCACAAAAATCCAGATTACCGAAATGGCCGTGGGCGACGGCGGCGGCACGTTACCAACGCCTGACGCTTCGCAGACAAAGCTCATCGGTGAAAAGCGGCGCGCTGCGCTGAACTCGCTGAGCGTGGACGCGGTGAACAGCAGCCAGATAATCGCTGAGCAGGTAATTCCTGAAAACGAGGGCGGCTTCTGGATACGGGAAATCGGCCTGTTTGATGCCGACGGCGACATGGTTGCCGTGGCGAACTGCGCGGAAACCTATAAGCCGCAGCTGCAGGAAGGCAGCGGCCGCACGCAAACCGTGCGCATGATTTTAATCGTGAACAGCGCGGCGACCGTGACGCTCAAAATCGATCCGTCCGTGGTGCTGGCAACGCGTAAATATGTTGACGACAAAGCGATTGAAGTACGGGCCTATGCAGATGAAGTAATGAAAACGCATCTGGCGCAAAAGAACCCGCATGCGCAATACCTTCAGATCGCCAGCGCCCTGGCAGAAATTAAAGATGCGGGGCTGGTTGCGGATGTTCTTAAAAACCTTGGTTTGGGCGAGGCGGCAAAAAGGGATGTTGGTACAGGACTGAATCAAATCCAGGATATGAGCAGCTTTGGCGGAAAGAGAGGCGGTGCAGGGTATAAACAACACCCGTCCGGCCTGATAGAGGTGGGCGGTTCAGTTGGTGTAAATGGTTCGGCCCAGACGCAAAAAATTACGGTTAATTATCCTATCCCGTTTCCGAGTATTTGCCTGGGTATCTGGTTTTCATTTCAGA